>CAZRMA010000009.1:0-28673 GCA_964600655.1 uncultured Ignavibacteriaceae bacterium | reverse complement strand
TTGAAGGATTAAATGGATTTGGATAATTCTGAGATAAGAAATAATGATCAATAATTGCATTTTTGTCTTTAACATCAGTAGGTATATCCCATTTTATAATTGAACCAATTGACGTTCCAAAGAAAACTTCGCCGTTTTTGTTAAAACCTGAAGAAAAGAAAATTACACTATCTTTAAAAGTTTCATCCTTCGTCCAACTGGTTCCACCATCTGTGGTCTCCAATATTACGCCGTTGAAACAACCAATATAACCTAAACTATTATCATAAAATGCCACCGTGTAAAATGCAGAATCAATATCTGAAACATTATGATTTACGTATTCCCATGAAGCTCCTTTATCGGTAGTTTTTAATATTATTTTATTACCAACTATCATTGCTTCATTTTCATTAATAACAGAAATGGCTTCAAAATCTGATTTTAGAAATTCAGCGGGTAAATTATTAATTACAGCATCATTCCAATTCATTCCTCCATCTGTTGTTCTTTTTAACCAGGTATCCGGCCCAGCTAAAAATCCATTGTTCGCATCGAAGAACCCGGTGTTCCCTGAAATAGAACCAGGCCCGCCTATCATTATTAACTCACCCCAATTATCTCCACCATCAGTAGATTTATAAACATAATAATCGCCGTAGTCATTTAAACTCATCCATGCATAACCGTTATTATTATCGCCAAAAGTGATTCCCCCAACTTTGTTTCTTGAACCAAACGGAACAGAACTTAACACTGAACTCCAAGAATCACCACCGTCAGTTGTTTTAACAATAAATCTATTCTCCTTTAATACAAATCCGGTATTCTCATCAATAAAATGCATTGAAGTAGTTTCCCATAAATCTGTGCTCGATATATAATTCCATTCATCTCCAGTACCATCTTCATTTTTCAAAATATCGCCGCTTCTTGTTAATGCGTATCCCTTATTTCCTACAAACTGAATTTCATAAATACTGACTGGCGGCTTAACTGGAATTACTTCCCAGGTTACACCGAAATCTTTTGATTTGACAATATGACTACCGGTTCCAATACCAAACAAAACATCCCCAGAACCTGATAAAGCTCTGAAACTAAATCCATAATTTGCATTAGTTGGTATCCAGGTTTCCCCAGCATCCGATGTTTTATAAATAAATGGAAAGGCGAATCCATTGCTTCCAACGGCAATTCCGTCAGTTGCATTTTTAAAATAAGCATCTTTTATTCTATCATAGCTGTTGACAGGGCTTTGAGTTTTTTTAACCCAGGTTGCACCTCCATCAGTTGACTTATAAATCGGAGTAGGCACACCCTGGAATTCCTGCCCTTCACCTAAAGCTAATAGTTCGGTTTCACTTAACCATTGCACAGAGCGTAAATCCTTAAAGAATGGATCACTAATTGGTGTAGATGCAGTCCAAGTTTCTCCACCATCCGTAGTAAATCTTTGCGCCCCTTTATTATTACCAACAACCGCTCCTAAGTTTTTATTATAAAATTGAATATCATACCATCTTAAAAAAGTGGTAGCAATGAGAGAGTCTGTTTTAATCCAGCTTAAACCGCCATCCGTAGTTTTCAAAATGAAATTACTTTTGGACTTACCAGCGATCATGCTGCCGGAAAGGCTATCAACAAAATAAATTCCATCGCAATATGTAAAAGCAATATTAGGAACAGCACTAGAATAATCTATTTCATTCCAATTTTTTCCACCATCCGTAGTTTTCAGAATAGTTCCACCGGTCGTAGCTAAAAAATTATTGCCTGTACCAGCCCAGCCGTAATTTTCATCAATGAAAAATATTTTGGTTATATCCTTTGATGTACCGGAATTTTGTTCTTCCCAGGTCATACCTCCATCTGATGTATGTAATATTACACCAAGTGTTCCAACAATCCAGCCTTGATTTTCACTTACGAAACTTATATCCATAAACGAGGATTTAGTAAAAGGATTGGATGCCGTCTTCCATTGCTGCGCATTTATATTGATTGAAAATAAAATGCAAATTGCTCCCAGTAATATTTTTGTCATTTTTAATCTCCTATTTAATAAGCTTTAATTTTTAGTCCTATTGCAGCTCCAAAATTAGATCTGTCTTTTAAATTAAAAGTTGAATTTTCGTTGGCTTTAATGATTTGATAAATTATATGAATGTTTATCAGTCCTAAAAAACCGGGATTTAGTTCAGCATTGAAATAAAACCTGTTGTCATTATAGTCTGATGATAAGTAATCCAAATCAGCATTTCTACTTAAAATAAAAAATGAAGAAGGACTATTAGTATTCAATTCAAGATCATTTTTTCTGTAAGCTTTTCCGGTGATTTTTATTTTGGTTGTTATGAAATCGCTCCATACATAATTTAAACCGACAGAGGGGAATAATATTAAATCATCATATTCATAGAAGATATCACTATAATAGTCATTAAATTTTTCATTAATTATTTTGGCGGTCATTTCAAGTCCTATTACAAATTTATCATTAAATTTTTGCTCCCCTCCAGCTGAAATTAAATGAACAAATTTTTTATCGCCCATTAATAATACATTGTATTCTGGATGCCTTGCCCACATATTTTCTTTTTTAAGATTATAATAAACACCAAAACCCAAATGCTCTGAGATGGAATAATAAAGTTGAGCACCCGCCTTTGTAATGTTGTTTTTCCAATAGCCTTCACTATGCGGATCATTGGCGTCATCCTTCAAAGCAATTTGTTCTGCACCAGTCTCGAAAAAGCCTGACGCAGAATAATTATTTTTCTTATAGAATAAATCTATATTGCCGAAATAACCATCATGATAAGAATAACGTGTCTCAACTTTTTTTAACAGAATTATTGGGAGATCATATCCCCTGAATTTCATTAAAATTGTTTCCTGGTATAAAGCTCCTTCATCTTGACTATAATTAATTTTCTCATTTAAATTATAACTTCTAAAATATGTTCCAATTGAGAAATCTTCAGTTAACTTATAACCTAAACCGGCAGAAATATCAATATCACGATGCTCACTTGTTGGCCGCGGAGCAACCTCCTTAAGCCCTTCATCTACATAATATGAAAAAGAAATACCCCCAAGAAAATTTTTCCAAAATTGAATATTATATTGAGCATTCATTACAATACCGTTATAGCGGGTATCGCCTGTTGTACTGTCTCCAATAAGAAAAGGTGACCCTACATTATAATTTTTAGTTGCCAGCCAATTCCATCCATTTCTTTCTAATCTATTAATTGCAAAATAGCCTTTGAATGTCTGCATACTATCCAATACTCTTTTACCAGAAAAGGATAGATTGTAGTTTCTTTCAGTCTGAGGATCAAGAAAATTTTTAAATCCGCCATTTTCATTTTGAAACGAACTCTGTACTGAAAGTAACTGATCCCTGCCATCAAAATTCATAAATGCCGGATTGTCATTGAGATAGTAAGGATTTACTTTTCCGGCGGCATCCATAATAGAATTAAATTGTTGAAACCTGTTATACAAATTCTGGCTGAATGCTGAAGGCATTAAAATGTAAACCAATAAAAAATACTTCAATATTTTAGTGTTCATCAGATTCATCAATTATGATACTCCGGGCTTGGATGAGGATAAACTTTAAAATCTAATGAAGAATTGTTATCATCTTTCAACATACTTTTGCCGTTTCGTTCTATTAAAATTCTTTCCATAGTTTTGCCGGTGTAAAATTGAATTCCTCCTGTAGTGCCAGCATCAATTCGGGGGTTTAAAGTTTTTTCATTCAAATGTGTTACATCATCCAAATACTCAACACCGTCAAGAATATTTTTATATGGGATTAACAATTGCTCATCAAACCAGACTAGAGAATCTTGATCCATTTGTGCAAGCACAATCGCATTTCTTTTTCCACCGATTAGCCAATCATTTCCAGCCGACTGATAAATTTTTATCATGTTAGGAATTTCCGGATTATCTATATCCGGCGCATCATCTTTATAAAATTCAAAACTAACATTTGAAAGGTCTACACTGTTTGGAGCATTTATTCTATGATCAATTGCATCTTCAGCACTAACTCTATATTGCCCCGGGTTAATTGGATAATCTTTACCGGTGCCAGGAAATTTCCATATACTTTTGCTGTGAACAAATTCCGGATCATCAACATAATTTAATCCTAAGTACTCACTCGCATAAACTACAGCAATTAATAATCCATCAAGATATGCAACAGAATCCGATTGATTATAGATCTCAATATATTTATCATGATAGTATAGACCTGAGCCTGGGGGACCACACGCATATATTTCGCTTATTACCAAAGCCGATTCCAGGTAAAGTTTGTCCATTGCTATCTCAATGTTTTCATGATTATCGGCCCTCAAATCAACCACCCCTGATGATGAATTAACCAACTTATAAAAATCTAATTTTTGACCGGTTAATACTTCCATTTCATCCTCAGACATTAATCTTAATGCAGAGATAATATATTGATCCGAGGTTATATTATTAATTAATATTTCCCCGTTCTCATCTGAAATTAATTTATATTCAAGACCAAGGGTATTGGATTTTAAGACAATACTAGCATTACCTACAGATGAATCACCATAAATTTTTTGCATGTTTCCAGTATTATCTTTCAATAGTATTTTGAAAGTTGTTTCCCTTTCAACAGCACCTGGCTTTTGATCTAAATTTAATATGGTGTCACACCCAACTAATAAAAACATAACACACATCATCATAAAAAATATTTTTTTCATTAAAACAGTCCGCTTAATGTTGAATGAAATTCTATTCCATAAAATATTTCTATATTTCTTCTTTCATATGATGGGAAATCATCCGGTCTTCTTCTGCTTGCATAAAGAGGACGGTTATTAAGAAAATTGTTAACATAAAAAGAAATTGCAGTGTTATCCCAAAGCGATTTTGTAACCTTTAAATTCACAAGCCATTTGTTAGGCCTATCCTCTTCTAATAAATCATAAGATTCGATATGTCTCTGTAATTGACTGTATTTAACATTATTCCTTTCAGAATCCGCGATTCTAATCAAATCTCCATTCTGAGTGTAATATCCTATTGCTAATGTATCACCATATCCAACTCTGCCGTCAATTTCAATTAACTGCTGTTGAATATGAAGCGTCACCCACATTCCCAGTGATTGCACCTGAATTTCGAATCTATAATTTATTAGCAGGTCCTTGTAATAATTACTGTATTTATTATACATTGGCAGAACATCAAGTCCAATTGCGTTATAGTTCCTCTTTGTCCCAAAACTATAACCGCTTGTAGTTCCATATTCTCCATATGTGTATGCTGCATCTAATTTAAATATTGTATTAATATATGGTATTTTTCTAGTCCGTAATGAAAATTCAATTCCTTTAATATTTCTCCATCCGTCATTAGCAAAACGATTATATGTATCTAATAATGTGTCATATGGGACTGCATTATTTTGTAAAGGCCAATCAGGAAATCTTTTTTTATAAAAAACAGTTGGTTCAGAAAAAGAAGTAAATTCGTTTTTTGTATTATTAATAAAACCCGTTATTGTAAAACCAAGATTGCCAATTTGCTGATCAATACTTGCTTCATATTTTTTCTGCTGAATTGCTTTAAGTTCAGGGTTAGCTTGCTTTCTAATATAAGTTGATATGATTGCAAAATTACTATCAGGGTATTGCGGGTTGACAACGGAGTTCGTATCAACCAAATCATAATATTTATCCTGTGCGAACACCATTCCTAATGATGGTGACTTAGTTGTTGTTCCGTAACTTAATCTTAGCTGAGTATTATCAGAAAGATTAAAAGAAAAATTTATTCTTGGGTTCAAAAAACTTCCGTTATAAGATTCAATCAAATCTCCTTTACCCCAAAGCCCTTTTAAATTAAACCCATTCGGCCTATAAACTTCATATCTTACGCCGGCTTGAAGTGTAAACGGACGAATTAAATTCCCGGTAATTTTATCTTCCGTATAAATGCTGAGTATGCTGAAAGATGGAATCTGGTTATATGTCCTTATCCTTGGTGAAGGAATCGATAACGAAGGCGGAAATAAAGGATCGAAAATAATTCCATCGCCATTATTAAAATCATTTCTGTATTCAATACCTGAAATTATGGTATGTAAAAAATCTTCAGTAAAAAATCTAAATTTATGATTTATATCGGTATATAAATTCCAGGCTTTTCCTTTAATCCATTTTTTGCCAAGATAAGAACCGAAAACTATTCTGCCTTCTTGTGAGCCTTCCTCAATTCTATCCGATATAACAATATTATCCCTGGAAACAATCTGTTGGCTATAAGAATCTTGATTTGTAAATGAAATAGATATCTTAGAATTTAATTCCTGGAATGTGGAAACTGCATAAGAAAAATTTCCGGTATATTTTAATTCAAGATCTCTATTATACCAAGCCTCTCTTAAAGCATATCCAGGAATTTCCTTTTTCTCGTCAAAAGCACGTGTTGCATAGAAAATATTTTTAATTTCATATTTGTTAGATTGAGTTTCGGCGTTTACCTGCAATGCTACTCTTGTATACCCGTCACCCTCAACTCTAAAATCTCTTTGTGATGAGGCAATATTAACGTTACCGTTTAGAATCCAACTGCCAAGACTTATTCCACTACTTAAGTTAGTTTCATATAAACGCGGATTGTATTTAAATTTTATTCTTGGGGAATGCGGTTCTGATTTTGTTTTTACTAATAGAAGTCCATCTGTTAAATCACCGAATTTAACAGATGGAATCCCTCTTATAACTTCAACTTCCTGAATATTTTCGGCAGGAATAGAACGTAAATCTAGACCGCTATTGGCTGTAGAGTAACCTATTCCAATCTGAAGATTTGCATTATTCGTAACAGGTATTCCGTCCATTACGATTTGTGTTCCGATAGGTTCTCCGCCTCTAATTGAGGCTTGCTCTACTGAATTCAAAGTCGGGTTACTGGTTTTTACTCCAGGGATTAACTCCATGACATCATTTAAACTTGAAGCCTGAATATGCTCAATCTCACCGGAAGTTACTTTTGTTTTTGTTACAGGATCAATGGGAATGAATTCATTATCTGCTACTACTTCAATGCCGCCAATTTCAAAAGTTATACTTTTTAATAAAAAATCCAGCTCTATATTTTTATTTGGGTAAAGAGTTATTTTCTTAACAGATTTTTGGTATCCGACATATGAAACTTCGATTGTATAATTGCCCGGCTTTGATAGTATTTTATAAAACCCCTTACTATCTGTTGAGGTTCCGTTGTTTGATTCTTTTAAAATTATGTTGGCAAACGGAAGCGGCTCTCCAGAAAAATCGGAAACATTTCCTGTTATTATTGCATTTCCAGACTGTGCATATGCTGTAATGCAGTAACTGAATAAGAATAAATTTATTAATATAATTATTTTAAAATTGTTCATCCGGAGCTATGGTATACTAACCTTGTTTCATTTATAAAATTTAATTTTCTAAACCTAAACTGATAAAAAAAGCGCAGCCGCATCTGACTGCGCTTAATAAATGTTTTTACTTTTACTTAATTAAAATCATCTTCTTCGACATCCTGCTGTTTCCAGTGGTTAATTCATAAAGATAAACACCACTTGAAAATTTTGAAGCATCAAATATGGCAGAATAATTACCGGGTTCCATATTACCATTAACCAATACGGCAACTTCTTTACCAAGTACATTATATACTTTTAATACTACATGTCCTTTAATTGGTAATGAATAATTAATTGTCGTAGATGGATTGAATGGATTCGGATAATTCTGCAGTAATTCAAATTTAGTTGGAGCACCTGTTTTTACTTCAACAACTGAAGAATATTTAAATGTTCCGTCAAAATCTATTTGTTTCAATCTGTAAGAATAATTACCCGTAGATATTGACTTATCTACGTAAGAATATGAATTGATTTCTCCCGAGGTACCTCTGCCTGTTACAAAAGCAATTTTTTCCCAGTAAGAATCATTTTGCATTCTCTGAATTTCGAATCCATAATTATTTTTTTCAGATGCTGTTTGCCAAGTTAGATTTACCTTCCCGTCAATAACTTTGCCTGTAAATGAAGTTAATTCAACCGGGACGGCTGGATTACTGTAGCCTTTAATTATAGTGCCTCCATCACCAGCAAGCCACATATTATCACCAACTATACTAATACCATATAGTCCGTTTGCAGTAATAGTTTTTGAAATATTCCAGGATGTTCCGCCGTCTGTTGTGTAACCTATGTGACCGTTAACATCACTAACCCAAATGGTATTTGTATCTTTTATCCCGATTCCCCAAATACTTGCAAATGCGTCGAACTCTGCTGGAAGAGTCATTGGAGTCCAAGTTTTACCGCTGTCCCTTGTAATTGATACAGATGGTGAAGGAGAACTATAACCAGTTCCAATACCAAAGGCATCATTTAGAAATTCCAAACTGAAATAACTTCCAGGAATGCCGAGGTCAACAGGATCCCAATTTGTTCCGCCATCCGTTGTCATAAATGCTTTACTGCTTAAGCCCACTGCGAGAACTTTTGAAGGACTAAAAACATTCATGTCATAGATCGTACTTGTGCCGAAAGGACTAGTTAATTCAGTCCAATTTGTACCGCCGTCTGTAGTTTTAATTATATGGCCCGAAGCACCAACTGCATAGCCATTATCTGCATCAGCAAAAGCAATTTCATAGAAATCGTGAGTAGTCCCGGTAATCGGCTGTGTTTGTTCATTCCAGGTAGTTCCGGCATCTGTTGTTTTAAACATTTTATTATTACCTGTGCCGGCATACCAAATTGTTGGAGTAGGCATTGCAAAAGAATAAACTTGAAGAGTAAAATTTTGCGGCATTTGATTCCACGTTGCTCCGCCATCTGTTGTCTTTAATAAAAATCCCAGACTATCCGCACTAGATGTTGATCCACCGCACGCATACCCGGTATTTGCATCCACAAATTTTACTTCTCTTAATAATTCTTGTGTTACAAATTGGAATTTGTTGTCATAATTAGCACCATTATCCGGACTTTTAACTAAGGTACCGTTGTCACCGCCAACCAGAATATTACTTCCATCAAAAGTTATTGTTCTTAAATATTCAGTTGATACATTTGTAGCATTCCATGATTCGCCAGCGTCTGTAGAGTTAAATACCGTGCCTCTTTGGCCAACGGTATAAATATTTGAAGCATCTGAATAGTTGACACCGTACAGAATTCCATCTAAACCAGTAGATTTTGATTCCCAGTTTGCACCGCCATCTGTTGTTTTCCATAAACCAATACTAATCAAGTAGCCAACATTAGCATCAGTAAATTTTATATCATAAACTGTTGAACCTAATCCCACAACAGAGCTGGTTACATTATTCCAAGTTACACCGTAGTCTGTTGATTGTAAGAGTCTTCCGGTTGAAGAAGAAGAAGATCCAACAAAAATTGTTGAAGCATCTTTAATAGCTATACTGTAATTAGAAGAAGAGCCATATGTTGTTAATGCCCAGTTTGCACCACCATCTGTTGTTTTGAGAATTGAACCGGCGGCACCGGAAATGTAACCGGTATCTGCATCAAAAAATTCTATATCATATAAATTATCTGTTACTCCGGGATCTATCGGCGTCCAGGAATCACCTGCATCTGTGGTCTTCATAACAAGTCCTCCATATCCACAGATAAATCCTGTATTCGCGTCAAGAAAAGTAATAGCTTTTATTTCTCTGTTTTGAGGAGAATCGATATTATTAACAGACCAGGTTTCACCTGCATCAATACTTTTCAAACAAATACCGGCTTTACCAACCGCAATTGCTTGACCAGTTGCAGGGACAACTATATCATTTATGTCATTGCCCTGTGGTAATGGATTCTCCCATTCCCATTCAAAATTTTGAGCAAACGCAGCAAATGATAAAAATAAGAATAAGAAAATAGTTGTGAATTTTTTCATCAACACACTCCTTTTTAATGAATGAATAATTAATTATTTACAGGTATATTTAGAAAAATCATTTTAATCTATCGCAACCTCTAATGCTTTTTTTACAACTCCTTCCGGCTTAATATGAAACGGGTTGACAACATCTTTAGTTTCTGAATTACTTAAAAAGATGGTCAGCTTCTTTTTAACTAATGCTTGTTTAATTTTATCAACATTTGTTTGAGATGGGTCGAAATAAATAAAACAGCTAGGCTTATTTGTATATCTTGTTGATAATCTAACAATACCGTCATCAACTGAAAGATGACTGGTTAAATAGCCGAAATATCTTCTAAGCTGCGGAGATGCGGCTTCAGGCATCGGGAAAATAAATATAGAGAGATTCTCTTCAGTGTATTTTTTATAATTGTTGAATACCCTATCATAAGTCCTAAAAATTCTTTTCTTATACTCAACTACAGAAATTGTAGGTTTATTTTCACCTTTATCTTCCACTTTAAAATTCAGTTCAAGAGTTTCTTCTGCTTTTGCTTTTTTGGCTATTACTTCTTCCTTTTCAATTTGATCTTTTATTTTAAGTGAATTTGTTTTTGAAGGATCGTAATATACAGTAGTCAATACAGGTTCGCCAAAATTAGTTTCGAATCCAAAAACTCCTTCATCTTCTCTTAACGAATAAAAAAGATTATTAAAATCTATTATATCGAATAATCCATAGACACCTGCTTCCCAAACCGCTAATGAATCAATTGCTCCGGGTTTAAATCTTCTTATCTCCTGTTTTACAGGAGTGAAAAGAGATTCTTTGACTTTTCCTTCCGAAATAGTTGATGGATCATAATAAATTTTAACAGTATGAGATTTAGCATAAGTATCTAGTCCATAAATTCCGTCAACTCTTGTTAGTGTATTTTTAAGTGACATTGAGCTGCCATAACATTTAACATTTTTCAATCCGGATTGTTCATACACAGCTAACTTTTGAATATCATTAGGATGTCCCCATTTTTCAGCAATAGTTGTAAACTCAACCTGACTTGCAGCCCCAAGGCTTAATGCAATAAGCAAAACAACAGCTACTGGGGAAAGGTACTTGAAACCCTTCCTTTTATTTACGGTAAGAGTATTTTTACGAGGGCAGGAAAAAACACAATCTGTACAAAGGTTGCAGTCTATGTGGTCGACTTTTACCATTTCAGATATTTTAATATTCTGAGGACATTTAGTGTCACAAAAATTACAATCAGTACAATTCTCGACATTCCTAGTAATTTTGGGTAAGGGAGAAAAAAAGCTTTTCATAAATCCTAGCTCATTTACAGCCCCAACCAAAACAAGTCCACCGATTAGCCAAATATAACTTAACCCGGCACCCAAAACATTCGCTAATATAAATAATATGATGACTGCCCCAGCACCGACAACGTTTAGAAAGATATTACTTAAAGCGCTTAATGGACAAAGATATTTACACCAGAATAATTTGAAGAACACAGCACCAAGAATCGTTATTACGAAAGCTGGAATTGCAAAGTAAAGTACTATATCGTTATTGTTAAATAAATTTGCTGAGGAAAAGTATGGGTCAAATTCTTTACAGAAGAGTTCACTTGAGGTCATAGTAAAATAAAGTGTTGCAAATAATAGTAAATATTTTAATCCCCGCAAAGGTCGATCAATCTTTTTGGGAATATTTATTCTTACATGAAGCTTATCACCTATTTTACCCAGCCACTCACTCACTGTGCCAATAGGACAAACATAACTACAAAATAATTTACCTACTAAAAGTATCCCTATAATTAATCCAATTCCCATCAATACCTGTGTCTCACTCATATTACATGACATAGTACCTTGATTTAGTTTGCTTCCCAACGAGGCTATGCCCCCAAGCGGACAGTACGATTCGAAGTCGGCAATATAATTTGGATCAAAGACAGGACGAATTGCTACGTAAGCAATTAATCCCAGGATTATTGATTGAAGCAGGATTCGAATTTTATTTTTCATATTTTCCCCGATTTACGTTTCTTTAAGTTTAATTAGTAATGCGGCTTGCTGCCGGTTAAGCAAGCCGCTTTAACCTTATTATTATTTATCTATTTTTAGCTAAACACCTTCAAAGTTCTTTCAAATGAACAAAACATATTCTTATACTAACGCAATAAAATCATTTTCTTATTGCTGGTAAAATTTGAGCCATCGCTACCAAATGCATTTAACTTATAAATGTACATACCACTCGATAAATTTGAAGCATCAAATTCAATTTCATTTCTGCCAGCCTGATATACTTTATTAGCAATCACTGCTACTTGTTTTCCAATGCTATTATAAATTGTAATAGTTACTTTTGAAGCAGTAGGCAAATCAAATGCAATATTTGTAGTTGGGTTAAACGGGTTTGGATAATTTTGATAAACAGCAAATTCGGTTGGAGCAATTAAATCAATTTCGATAACTTTAGAATAACTGAAAGTGCCATCAAGGTCCATTTGCTTTAGACGGTAATAGTATTTTAAGCCGCTAACATTTACATCAGTAAATGAATAATTATTTTTCTGTGTAGATGTACCGTTCCCTTTTATAAACCCAACACTATTATATGATTTATTATCCGTACTTCTTTCAATTGCAAAACCCAAATTGTTTGTTTCTGTTGCAGTTAACCAGCTAAGAAAAACTTTTCCATTATCAACAGACCCTTTGAAAGATTCAAGTTCAACAGGAAGAACAGTTGAAGCTAACCTGCAAATAAAAATATCCTGCTTACCTTCGGAAGTAAATTGCTGGTTTTCAAATGTAGCAGTTGTATTGAAATATCCGGTTGCTACAATATTACCATTTGTTTCAACCTTTAATGAATTTGCAGCATCTTGTGCATCCCCTCCGGCTTGCTTCGCCCATAAAATATTTCCATCCGGATCAAGTTTAATAAAAAAGACATCATCTCCTCCAACGCTAACCATGTTAGTGTTTCCGAAATCTACTGCATCGTTGAAGGTACCATAACCTATACAATAACCTGCTGCATCAGTTTTCACGACACTGCAATTGTCCGCCCCTACGCCACCGAATGCATTAACCCAAATGAAATTCCCTGATGTATCCAATTTTGCTATAAAAGCATCATGGTCACCACTTGTTACATAATCATTTCCGCCAAATACTGCAGTACTATCAAATCTTCCTGATAAATATAAATGACCGTTATTGTCATAAGTTAAACCATAACCAATATCATCTCCTGTGCCTCCTGCCGATTTTACCCAAATTAACTTTCCGTCAGGATTATATTTAGCAGTAAAAATATCACTCCCGCCTTCGCTAATTATACTTGTTGTCCCGAAGTAAGCGGTGTCAACATAAATTCCGGTTATATATATGTTTCCGTCATCATCTATGGTTACATCTTTTGCCTCCTCACCTGATAATGCGCTTCCTGCGTTTACTCCCCACTGAACATGTCCTGCTGAATCATATTTAACTAGAAAAATATCTCTTAGTCCATTCGTGGTTAGTGTTAAAGTATCAAAATCAACAGTAAGCTTTCCAGTAGTTCCAAAATAACCAACTATATAATAGTTGTCTTCCTTATCTGCAGCAACTGCTCTTGTTGATACTTGAGATGTACCTTTTCCATCAGCAAGCCATATTAAGTTTCCATCACTGTCATACTTAGCTGTAAAAGCGTCCAGGTTCCCCGAACTTACCACTGTCTTTGTTTCAAAAGTTGAACTTCCATAATAGTGGCCGGTTACAACAACATTGCCTGAATTGTCGGCAACTACTCCATACCCGCGATCAGTTAAAATTCCACCGCCGCTTCTTCCCCAAATTGCATTTCCGTCATTATCAAATTTGACCAAATAAAAATCAACATTCCCCAGGCTTGTAAGACTAACTGAATTGCCAAAGTCAACTGTTCCAGTAAATTCACCTGTTATATATATGTTTCCAGCCGAATCTTCGGCTAAGGCATTTCCACGATCGCTGCCTGTACTTCCAAAAGGTTTGGCCCAGGTAAAGTTTGGAGCTTGAGCAATTACAAAACCTGCTAACAAAAAAAGACAGGCGATTATTAATTTTATGCTTTTAGGAAAAATTTGCATGAAGTCTCCTTTCGATTAATTAAAAAAATATTCCTACTACTATATAAATAGCATTTAACTATTAACATCTTTTCGCTTCATTAACCGGATTTTCAATGTAAAAACATCAGCAATCTTTAATTTTCATCTCTTATCAATAATGCTGCAATTAGACCATAAACTCCAGTTACTGCAATTATTATCAGATCAATAATCTGTGTAGATTTTTTCCTTCTATTGTATTTATTAAATATGGTTAAGGCTATAAGCACTGAAAGTATATTTCCAATTAAAAAATGCCAATTAGAAAAACTTGAATAGAAATTAACATAAGTATTGTTAACATCTGTAAGTGATAAGCTAAACGGGAATAGATATTGAAAAATTTTAGCTGCGGCCGTTGCTTTGTTGGTTTCCCAATTAACCGAATTAGTTTTAAGCACATTATAGTTTCTATCGGTTAAAACTGAGGATACATTACCATCAGCAACAAAATTGATTTGTCTATACAGCATATTGCCTACAAATTCAAGCTTCATTTTAGAATAATCATATCCCTTTACAGGCAGTTCAACTAGTTTATAATGATCAAACATCACTAAGAAAACACGGCTGTCTTCTGTAATTATGATGCAATGAAATTCTTTTAGCTCTAGTTCCTGAACCAGTATGTATTTTATTTTTATTCCATCAGGTAAATCTATCTTTTTGCAATAAGGTTTATTATGTACCCTCATCAAATGGAACAAATTATCTTTATTATCTACTATAAAATATCCATCATCAAAAGGTTTCATTGTAGATGGATTGCCAAATATGTTTTTTGAAGGGAACGAGAAACCCGCTTTAACTAGTTTATCATTAAACAAATTACTCAATTTACTTTCAACTTTGTTTGATGAACAATTAATAAAGTCAAATCCGCTTTTCATTCTAAAAAATTCATTCGGCATGTTTAGGTCAGGGCCGTCCGGTTTAGATTCCAAAAGGGGGAAAAGCTGTATTTGATATTTGTTAATATTAACCGGTCTAACCGCTAGGAAAAAATTATTATCTCTAATTGAATGAGCATCAACTGCAACGCCCCTTACCGAATCCGGTAATTCACTTCTAAACAGTAATTGTCTATAGCTGAAAAATGGAGTAAGTCTTTCAAATTCGTTCCTGGAAATTTCATTCCCCTTTGAATCTAACCTTGTATATTTTCTGTTTACAGTTTTTGTTTCTAAAAATTCCTGGTCTACTGAGCTGAAATATACTCTTGTAGGCTGTACTGACTTATCAAAAGCTAAGCTGTAATATTCGGGAATTATAATAGAAACAACATAGATGATAAATGCTATAAGCATATACCGGGCTATTTTGGCTGAAATAATCATCTTGCACCTCTTTTAAATCTGAATCCGGAAAGAATAATTAAATAGCCAAGCGCTAAGGTGATTAGAACCATTGGAAGCAATACAAACTTGAAGGCACCATAACCCTCACTCATTAACACTTGTTCGACAAAGCTAATACCTGCGATTGCAATTATTATTCTTCTGGACCAAAGCGGTTCAACCATTACAGGAGCAACAATAAAATACGCTGCAAAGCCAGCGAAGAACCAGGGCAAAGCCGAAATATACATTGCCGAAGTTATTTGTGCTGGAAACACAATGCTGCTGCCTATGTAAAGGATTGCCATAAAAACAATAAATAGAATTAGTAATTGTATAAATCCAAACAGCATCATGAATAATAAAGTGTTGTTTTCTTTAAGAGGTAAATGAAGAGTTAACTTTAATCTTGAAGATTGAATCTCAGGGAAAAATTGTGAGATCCCTACGGCTAATCCAACTAGTAAAGGGATGTATTTTATTTGACTAAAGAACATGTAATCTTTAAATACTATATAACTCCAAACACCATTGGCTTTATTAAACTCTATTATAGCTCTAAGATGAATAAATAATCCTGTTAGAACGGCAACTTCGACTATGAGAGCACCTATTATTGCCCACCTAGTCTTAAGCCATTCTTTATATGCAAGTGATTTGTACATTAAGTTCTCCTATTAATATTTTCCGGTTACGCCAACAAATGCAGTTTCCAAATCCATTGGAACATTCCGGAAATCCGCAATTTCTATTTGTTTGTCTTTTAAATAATTTTTTACAGTTTCTTCATCTTTAAAACTATAAAGTGAAACTTTATTCTTAATGGTTTCGAAATTTTTAACGACCTCATCTTTAGTAAAAGTTGCATTCTCACCACCAATAGAAAATTGGTACATTTTAAAAGTATCATGGAATTTTTTTATCGGCATTTGCAAAACAACTCCATCATAATCCAGAATTACACAATCTTCCAGAAAACCGTCGAGGTCTTGAATAATATGTGAAGTAATGAAAATGGTTTTGTTTTCAGCTTGAGCATATTCCCTTAAAAAATCCAAAAATAATTTTCTATACCCTGCATCCAACCCCATTGTATAATCGTCAAGAATTAATAGATCAGGATCTTGAGCAAGTAAAAGCCCAAGTGTAACTTGTGAACGCTGACCACAGGACATTTTTGAAATTTTTTGATTATCAAGCACTTTAAGTTTTGACATTAAATCATAGTAAACTTCTTTTTTCCAGCGTGGATAAAACCTGGCATAAAATCTTTCAATCTGTTTAATATTCATGAATGAATATTGTATATGCCCTTCAATTAAAAATCCGATACGTGATTTTGTTTCAGGAGAAATCTTATATGAATCTTCACCAAGTATCATGCAGTTGCCGGACTTTGGTTTAAGAAACCCATTCAAAATATTTATGGTTGTTGTCTTGCCAGTTCCATTCTTCCCCAATAGACCGAAGATACTACCTTTTTTAATTTTGAAATTTAAATTCTCGTAAACTCTTTTCCTGCCGTAATAATGGGTCAGGTTATTTACTTCAACAACATATTCCATTTAGCTTTAGCCTTTATTTTTCTGAATATTCTTTTCTAAGCACAACGCCTTTCTTATTAAGTACTTCCTATTTTAGAACTATCTTTAATCTTAAATTCAGTAATAAATAAGAATTTTAGCAGGTGAAGTAATAACAACACCTGCTGATTTTATTATCTCATCAATATCATTTTTTTAGTTACTTGAAGATCTCCCGCTTTAAGCTGATAGAAAAAAACTCCACTTGATAAATTTCCAGCATTAAAGTTTACTTCATATTCACCTGCGCTTTTAACACTATTAACCAAAGTTGCAACTTCTCTTCCTAAAACGTCATATATTTTTAATTGTACTAACATCGTTAATGAAGTCCCTACGGCATTTATAGAGTATTTGATTTTCGTTGTAGGATTAAACGGGTTCGGATAATTTTGAGACAGTTCAAACGAAACCGGTAGCTTGTTATTATCGTCATTAATTCCAGTTAATCCTGCGGTTGTATATATTGTGCTGCTACCACAGGACACCCATGGATTTCCATCTTTATCAATTGCAATATCGTAAATATTTTCGGAAGTATTGATTACTAATGTATCTGCAATATTTGTCCATGTATCGCCTTCGTCAGTAGTTTTATAAACGCCAATATTTTTTGGTTTAGACGATTTTTTCCCAACTGCATAGCCAATAGAATTTCCTTTGAATGCAACTCCTCCTAAATCCTCTGTTAAGTCAGGCATATTAATATATTCCCAATTAGCTCCGCCATCGGTTGTTTTTAATATTATTTCCGTGCCCGACGCAATTGCGTTCATGGCATCCGAAAAAGCAACATCCTTTAAATTAGCGGATGAGAGATTTGAAGGGACATTATTAAATGTTGAGGCATTCCAGGTATTTCCACCGTCAGAAGTATAAACACTATTTAATTTTTCGGCAACAACAATACCGTGATTAGCATCTCCAAAAGCAACTGCTCTGGCATTTGCGTTTAAAGTGTTTAACTTATAATCCCAAGTTTGTCCTCCATCTGTAGTATTATAAATTATGTCTTCATTAGAAGCAACTTTCCCAACTACAAATCCATTATTTTCATCCGTAAAATAAACCCCGTAGTTTGTGGCTGAAGTGTTTATTGTATCTGGAATAACTGCATTCCAGGTATCTCCACCGTCAGTTGTTTTGCAAACCATTCCATAACTTCTTGATACAAAACCAATATTTTCATTTAAGAAAAACAAGCCTTGAATATTTGAACAAACATTGTTCACATTAACATAAGTGCCCTTCCAGCTTTTTCCATTGTCGGTACTTTTTATGAAAAGCCCGTCGTATCCGCCACCATACATAATATTATCAGAAACTGACTGCATTGCATAAACACTTACGCCAGGCAAATTTGTAATTAACTCCCAGGTGTCCCCAAAATCAGAAGACTTAAGAATGGCTCCGTCATTTCCAGCAACCCAAACGTTATCACCAATTCCATGAATACCATATATTGTAGCACCACATGGAATTGAAATAGGAGTCCAATTTTGTCCACCGTCTGCAGTTCTAATTATTGCTGTTCCTCTGGCACCGCCACCGACTGCAATGCCATTGTTTGCATCTTTAAACCAAACACAGTAGAAGTTTTCATATCGTCTGTTTTCTTCAGTTTGAGTCAAATATTCCCAGGTAGCTCCTCCATCAGTAGTTTTAAGTTCAATCGTCGGTTGTAAACCAACGAGTGAACCCCAGCCAACAGCATATCCCGTTTGTGAATCAACCATATAAACACCCCTAATATCGGAACGCGTATAATTAAAACCTCCTAATGTTACAGCTTGACTCTGATTCCATGTAGTACCATCGGTTGTATAAAATAGGTCAGCGTTTGTTTTTCCAACAGCTATTCCATTTGTACCACTGAAATACATATCATTCATGGCATTTGTAGTGGCTAAAACTTGTGACCATGTTACGCCAGCATCTGTAGTCATCATAATAACACTTCCACTAGCAGCATCCGAAAGGACCCATCCCTTATTTTGATCAACAAAGAAAACAGCTCTTATACTTTTTGTAACACCAATTACCGTATTGACTGCCCAGTTTTCACCGCCATCAGTCGAAATAACAAATAGACCATTATCTCCACCGGCAAATCCATTATTGTTATCAGAAAACCATACATCTTTCAAAGATCCCGAACCGGGACCTTTGAATTTTGTAGTCCACGTTAATCCACCATCAGTAGTTTTTTTTACTGAATTAGAATCACCAACACAAAAACCAATAGTTGCAGATTCAAAATAAATTCCATCAAATCCTCCAAATTCCTGAGTAACTGCTTTTCTCCAGGTTTGAGAAAGGATTGCGTCAGAGAAAAGAAGAATTATTGTGAAGAAGAATAAAAGTCGTAAATATTTTTTCATTTATTTCTCCATTGATAATAAAAGATTAATTTTTCCGTATGTTATTTTTCAATTAAAAATTATATAGCGTCAGAATAACCTGTCCGGACAAATTATTTCTTACGTTGTTATTTAAATTTTCCGGTTTATAACTTGAATAACCGATTAGTAAATCGATATTAGTGATATTTGAAATTTTGATTCCTGCGCCGGCAGTCACAACATTATAAGAGACATTCTTTCCGCCCCCAATCAAATCATTGCCAAGTTTACCATAATTGTAACCGGCACGTAGAAATAGATTTTCAAACAAACTGTAGTCAAAGCCTACTTTAATTAAATTATCATTTGAATTAATATTTGAAAAACGGCTATCAATATATTTTGAAGAATCCGCATTCAATTTTGAAAAGCTATATTCAATCCCACCAAGCAACGAATTTGTAATATTGTATGAAAGCCCCGCTCCAATTGTAGTTGCTTTAACTTTCCATTCCCAAAGCAGCAAATTTTTTGGTGAATATTCGGACCAAGAATTATTCTTTGAATGATTAATAGACACTCCGGCAATTAAATATGGGAGCAATTCATATCTCCCATTCATCTTTATATTATAATGATCAAATGTAGAATAGCCATCCTGGTATTCATCATAACTATTACTTGAATTATTTGTACTTATTGAAAACGGTACTAGTATTTTCATGTTGGAATTGGAATATTCCCCGGCAACACCGATTTCCGAAAATTCATTTGGCTTCCAGTAGAGTTGTGAAGAAAATGTGTTCCCCTTGGTTCTTAACTTTTCTTCAATAGAACTGCTTCTTTTATATATTGAATAAGTCTCACCTCTGAAATAAAATATTTCAACGTCCATTTGGTTAACGTCAGCGGAAGTAATTTTTTCTTGTATATCATTTAATTTAAAATTAATTCCAAGAACAAGATTATCTAAAACTTTATAAGCCAAACCTATATCAATTCCAAATTCACGTAATGTTGTTTCCGCATAAGAGTATTGTTTTTTTAATCCATTAAGGATCTGATATTTTGCTGAGGCACCGGCATATAAATTAGGCAGAAGTTCCCAGCTATACATAAATTCAACCTTAGGACCAGAATATCTTACATTGCCTGTAGTCGTATCTAAAAAGAAAAAAGACTCCCCGGCATAAGGATTATATTCAAGTGTCCGGTATACTTCTTTTCTATATTCATAAGAATAGTTTGTTGTTCCTAGAAAAGTTCCCTTATCTCCTAACGTTTTAACACCCTCAAAACCCAATCCATAAAGAGAAGAGCTTTGAGCAGTATATCTTTTTTTATAACTTCCCCAATTATTTGTAACCGACGGAATTATTTTCAACCAGGTATCATTCTCAGCTTGATTAAGCCATGCCGGATTACCCGCAAAATAAAAAGGTGTTAAACTATTTTCTTTATCATTAATAGCTAAAGTCATCCCCCCCATACTTAGGCTTCTAATTGATTGAGATAATGCTATCCCCGATGAACACATAAATATTAAAACTATATAATAAAAATTTAAAGATCCCATATTTAAGAGAGCGTTTTTCATATGAGAACCATAAAAATTCTTATATTTAATTTTGTTATTCATTAAAAATTCCGATAGATAACAAATAATTATTGATATCCAGGCGTTGGGTGAGGAATAATCTCCCAGTCCAACGACCCGTCATTAGTATCTACTCCGGGTTCCCGTCTTTGCATTGATCTACCGCCATATTTAGGAGGGCTAAGCACAACACCTCTGTCAATACGGTTATCGAGTGTTTTTGATAAAGTAACCCTTGATTGATATTCAACCCCGTCTATTACCGAAGAAATATCAATTCCGTCAGACCAAACAGAATCAACACCTGAAGAAAGTATAATTACATCGGCACTCAGGTTAATTAAAAAATCAACTGTTTTATCTGAACGCATATTAATTAAATTCGGCACATTAGGATTATCAACATCGTTTGAAGAGAATTGATTATAAAATTCCCAATCTGCTTTACTAAGATCTATACTAGTGGCAATAGTACTTTGATGGTTGACACCATCGGATGCTAAAACTAAGAATTGTTTTGGCATAAATGGATAATTTTTCTCACCAGGATTACCTGGGAATTTAAATACATAAGTAACTCCATCAATGTCTCCGTCATCTCCTTCATCAGCACCTGAACCTTTGCCTTCGTTATTCCCTGAAACTCTCATAACCATCATTCCATCAAGGTATTTTACACTATCGCCGGCATTATATATTTCAATATACTGGTCATAAAAAAAATAGTAATTGTTTACAGGCCCGCCGGCATAAATTTCGTTTATTGCAATACCTGTACTAGATATAGGCTTAGCAATAATTGTATCGCGGAAGACCTTTCCCGACATTATCTCGATATCTTTTAAATTTCCAACCAACTGAATACTGGGATCATCGGGGTGTTTCATCCTAACTGAAACTCCATAATTTGAAGTAGGCAGCCCATCTAAATTTAGTTTTCCTTCATCATCAGTTTGTTTAACCATTATACCATATTCGGAAGAAAGTATAACTTTAGCATTCTTTAAAGGCTGGTAGTCCGGAAGACTATCGTTATTCGCCACATCCCAAATAGTCGTTAATTTAAGTTCAGATTTCCCTTCAACCGTGGATGGTGGTAATTCCTTACAGCAGGGTAAAAACACCAGGAACAAAATCAATATAGCATATAATAATTTCATCACTGGCCTTCAAATAATTTATCTATTATCATGCTGAATTCTATTCCATATGAAAGCGATGGATTGCGGATCTCATCAATAATTGTTGTACGGGAAATATTGTAATGCCTAATTGCCGGATCATCCAGAAAATTATTTACATATATTGAAACTTCCGCACCGGGGAATAATGATTTACTAATATTAATATTGAACAACCATTTATTTGGTTTTGTTTTAACTTCTCTTGAAAATAAATAATCAAGTATGGCAGTTTCATTTGCAACATCAAAATCTATTGGGGCTTGCGACAAACTTTGTCTTTTCTCCCAAACAAGTTCTTCTGCTCTTAAAGTTATCCATAATCCTAAAGCAGGATGAGTGTATTTTACATAATAATTTAATTGTAAGCGGTCATTTAGCACTTCACCTATGGGATAAACCATCCCTATGGTAGTATCAACATCGGAAATATTAATATTATAATTCGGATACTGTCCAAGACTTTGATCAGGTGTAGGCTTATAATAATAGCTTGAGGAATTATTATTTAGATGCTGATAAGCACCCACGATTTGGAAATCCATATTTAAGGGTTTTATCTTTGACGTCCTTAATGTAAATTCAATTCCTTTACTAATAGTACTACCATTATTTTGATTAATGTTGTAGGAATCAATAAAATATATATTTGTATTTCCATTTGAGGTTACGGCAGTAAATACTGGAACTACCTGTGACTCGGGTTCATTTGATCTATTTTTATAAAAGAAAGAAACAGAAGTTCCAATTAAATTTGATATCTTTTGATCAAATGAGGCTTCGTATTGTGCTTCGCGGTAACCTTTTAGTTCCGGAACCCATAGATTATAATGAAAATAAGTATTTTCCCTTGTCACTGGATTTCTCCATATAAATACATCTTCCGGACGATAAATTGTAGACATTGGGGGCGACTTTGATGTTGTTCCGGCGCTTAATCTAAGTTGGTTATATTTAGATAAGTAAACCATTAAATTAATGCGCGGATTAAAAAATGAACCTTGGTGGGATTTTACCAGGTCACCATCACCCCACAAACCTGATAGATTAAATTTATAGGGGCGGTACATGTCATATCTAATTCCATATATCAAATTAAAATCACAGAGCAGATGGCCTGTAATTTTATCTTCCCCATATAAACTGAGTAAAAATTGTCCCGGTATATCATCAAAGCTATAAGACCTTCTTCCTGATTCCGAACCATAATAATTAAACAAAGAGTCAAGAATTAATCCTTCACCTGTGTTAGCTTCATACTTCGGCTCAATACCTACCAGTATTTTATGTATGAAACTACCAGTGTAAAAAATATTATTCCATTCTAACCGGCCTCCAGCGCTCCATTCAATTCCTTTTGTTTCTACTTTACCTGAATAAATAGATACTGTATCACCATTTGGAAGTACTCGTAAATCTGATTGAACAAGTTTTGATTTCATGGAATTTTTTCTTTCCATGTTTAAATAAATATTGTAATTCAATGATGAGATTTCACCTAGAGATTTATAAGCACCCCAGGAAGACAGGCCCAAAGTATATCCATGATTGTAATTCCTGGTCTGCTGCAAATCGCCCACGGGTTCCTGATTATCAAGTGCAGCTTGAAATGAAAATTTATTGTTTATGTTTAAGGAGTTATCCCACACATTACTTGAGTAAACAGCCTGACCGGTAAGGCGAGTATATTCATCACCTGTTACTCTAATATCTCTTTCACTATATGCTGCATTCAGATTGTAGCTTAAGCCGCTTTGTCCAAATAAGAATCCACCGCCTAAATTTGCTTCTTTAGTATCCGGATTGTTTTTCACTTTCAGTCTATTTGGCATTGCTCCGATTTTAGTTTTAACATTAATTACACCCTCAGTTACATCACCATATTTTACAGAAGGTAGCCCTGTAATAACCTCGATTGATTCAATGTTATCGGCAGGAATTGTCCTTAAATCAATGCCTCTACTCATTGTGCTAGTCCCAAATGTTGAACCGGTTGCAGCCTCAAACTGAAGATTAGCATTATTGGAAACCGGGCTTCCATCTACTATTACTAGAGTACCAAATGCCGAAAGATTATCCCCCTCATCCCCTCTAATAGCTATTTGAGAAGTTTTACTTAAACCAGGGTTATCTGTTTTTTGTACCCCAGGGACAAGATCAAGCACATCCTTTATGCTGGAAGCCTGGTAGTGCTCAATTTCGCCGCTTGTAATTTCGGTTTTGGTTCGTACATCGTTGGGTAAGAGATCCTTTGTCCCAACTACTTCAATCCCGCCTATTTGAAAAGCCGAAAGCTTGATTTTGAAATTTAAGTTTACAGATTGACCCGCAGGAATTTTTACTTTTTTTAAATGCTTTTCATAACCCACATATGAAATTTCTAATGAATATTCACCGGGTTTAATATTAGTAATTGAATAAAATCCATGTATATCAGTTGCCGCCCCGATGTGCAATTCTCTTATCATTACATTAGCCCCAACTAATAAATCACCATTTGCGTCTCTAACATATCCTTGAATCTTACCTGTTTTTTCATCAATCTTATCCTGTTTAGCAAGCGCAATTTTACCGTAAGAATATTCAAAGTAACTTATTCCATAAGGGGTTAATAGCTCACTCAAAACTTCATGTAGTTTTTTTCCTTCAGATTCTATATTTATATCATTGATATTCAGGAGCTTATCATCATAAATAAAAATAATACCTGTTTTCTTTGAAATAGTTTTAATAACATTAATTAAATTTTCCCCTGTCTCATTTAATGTTACCGGAGAATTAAGAGTGGTCAAATACTTGAATTTTGAGTTATTGAGCTGAAAATCATTTTCGGAATAGTTAGAATCTTCTCCCACTTTTTCACCAGTTACAGAATCAACGTCCATTTCTTGCGAAAAGATATAATTAGAACTAAATATCATGAATAAGGTAAGAGAAATTCCAAATATATTTTTTAAAAACCCGTACATCCCTCATTCTCCGAAATAGATTAAAACCAAGAAATGATATTATTTTACTATTACTTTATTTCCAGTATGAACAATGTTAACATCCAAAGTAAGACTAATTATAGATAGAACATTATCTAATGATTCAGTTTCAAAAATGCCGGAAATCGATTTTTGCTTTACTGAATCAGTTTGGAATATTACGTTCACATTGTAATAGCGTTCAATATCGTGCATAGCATCAACAAGTGGTGTCTTGGAAAAAAATAGCTTATTCGTTCTCCAGGCCAGATAATTACCCAATTTAATATTTTTTGATTTTGTACAAATTCCTCTTGCATTAAAAGATGCCATCTCACCCTTTATAAGATTGACAGCCTGCTCGGATTTTAAATCTGAAGTTACCACAGAGCCTTTAGCAACTACTACTATTATCTTATCATTTCTATTGCGAATATTAAATTCTGTTCCAGTCACAGTGGTTATAGTATTTCCGCATAATACTCTGAATGGTTTGTTTTTGTCATGTTTAACAGAAAAGTAAGCTTCACCGGAAAGGCGGACAACTCTCTCATTATCACTAAAAATATTGGGATAAGTTAGCTTACTGTCAGAATTCAGATAAACAATAGAGCCGTCAGATAGAGGGAAAGTAATTCGTTCACCCTTATGAGTTACAAGCTGATAATCATTAATTGTTGGATTATTAATAACGATTTTGTTTGGTGAATCAATAGATTCCGTTTGCTTATAATTATTATATATTATCAGAAACCCTAAAGAAATTATGATAATTGCAGCGGCTCTATAAACCCACTGCCATTTGTTTTCTTTATAATATTTTTTATGATCATTGAAATGTGATTTTAATAAGACAGGACTTTCTTCCATCGAATTAGAAATCGAATGATCTGCTTTGAGTGATTCTATATCAGATATTTTATTTGATATAGCATTCCATTGATCATTAGTATTTGGTGTTTTGGGCAGAGGTACATGCCCCATTCTATCCCATAATAAAACCAAACTGCCAAATTCTTCTTTATTTGCATCAGATTCTTCAAGCCAGTTATCTAACGATTCTTTTTCCTTAGATGTTAGGTCATCTATAATGTATCTAATAATAAATTGGGGTTCTATAATTTCAGGCGGTAATTTCATAAACCATAATTAAAATTTTTCAACTATACTTAATACACACTTAAGATGAAATAGTACTATTAAGTAAAAGAAATAATAATTTTAGGTAATTGAAAAAGTGAATAGATTATTATTGATACCCTGGTGTGCAATTAGGTGTGATATCCCAATCTAATGAACCGTCATTAGTATCAACTCCAGGTTCTCGTCTCTGCATAGATTTACCGCTAAACCTCGGAGGACTTAAAATGATGCCCCTGTCAATTTTACTATCTAATGTTTTTAAATATGTATACTTTGATTGGAATTCAACTCCATCAATTACTGTAGATACGTCTATTCCGTCAGACCAAACAGAATCTACCCCTGAAGAAATCACAACAATATCATCGATTAAAGCTATTAAGAAATCGGAAGTTTTATCGGATCGGATGTTAATTAAGTTTGGAACATTTGGGTTATCAACATCTGTAGATGAAAACTGATTATAGAATTCCCAATCTGCATGACTTAAGTCTATGCTTGTGGAAGCAACATTCCTGTGATCAACGGCATCAGAGGCTAAAACTAAAAACTTCTTGGGAGGGAAAGGATAATTTTTTTCTCCGGGACTACCGGGAAATTTGAAAGCATATGTTACTCCATCTATATCACCGTCATCTCCTTCATCAGCACCCGGCCCTTTACCGGACCCGTTTCCAGAAAATCTCATCACCATCATTCCGTCAAGATACTTTATACTATCACTTGCGTTATATAATTCAGTATACTGGTCATAAATATAATTTAAACCGTTACTTCCTGTACCACATGCGTAAAGCTCATTTATTGCTATTCCAATATTTGAAATTGGTTTAGCAACAATGGTATCATTAATTACCTGTCCCGATATTATTTCGACATCTTTTAAGTTTCCAACAAGCTGAATGCCGGCATCATTGGGATGATGCATTCTAACAGAGATTCCATAAATTGAAGAAGGCAGTCCTTCTATATTTAATTTTCCATTTTCATCGGTTTGTTTTAATTGAACCCCATACTCAGAAGTAAGGATTACTTGAGCCTCATTCATTGGCTGGTAATCGGGTAGACTATCATTATTTGCATTATCCCACATTGCTGTCAATTCTAGCTTTGAGTTTCCTTCAACTTGTACTGGCGGTGTTTCTTTACATGCTGGCACAAATAATAGAAATAGAATTGTTAAATAAGATAATATTTTCATTATGACTCATTTTAATTAAATCGCCAAGTATTAATCATCTCTTTTAATCAGAAATATATCTAACGATAATAGAAAGATTCCTTTTGCAAATTTTTTCACAGGCACTGGATGAGTTGCATTGAATATTGCTGATTGTTAAATAAAAAATACTTAGGATATATTTAATACACTTGAAATTAAATATAGTACTATCAAAATAATAATTTTAATTAATTCAGATGGGAAGCTAATTTTTTCCGGAGAATGGAAAGTGCTTTATTCATTTGGTTTTTTACCGTTTGAAGTGATATACCTAGCACTTCAGCAATTTCAGAATAATTAAATCCATCAAATCGGCTTAGAATAAAAACCAATCTACAACGCTCCGGAAGAGTATTAATTGCTTTATGATATTCATCATTCAAGAAAATAGAATCATGGTTTGTCTGACTGTTATTACTTAACCTATTTAATGCACTTTCATTTTCATCGATTGAACCAATCGGTGGTTTTCTTGTAACAAAATTGAGAGCCAAATTTTTTGCAATTTTATAAAGATATGATTTAGGTGAGAGCGAAATATCAACTTTATCAATAAATTCCCAAAATTTTATAAATGTTTCTTGGGTTAAATCTTCGGCAGCGTTCGTATCTGAAGTAAAGCGAAATAAAAAATAAAAAATGGACGGCTGTAGCAAATAGAAAAATTCCCTGAATGCATTTTCATCCTTATTTTTTATCCTTTTAACTAAAGATAAAATGACTGAATTATCAATTCCCTCCATAATCCCCGTCTTTAAAAAACTTTTTAGAATAATCTATTGCATACGGATCATCATAAGAATATGACGTAAGCTATTCCAAATTTCTATCAATATAATAGTGCAATTTAGTCAAAATAAGCACTACATGATATTAATTAAATTTATTCCAAATTACTAAAAATGGAAGTTGATAAATTTCAGTTATGGAGATAAAAATTTATTAATAGCGAATAACAAATGACACTATGGATATTATCTATTATTAATGAATAATTATTAGTCTAGAAATTTTAAATTAGCGGCTAATTTAGGATTTATTTAGTTGAATGGTTTTAACTACAAATTAGAAATTATTTGGGGTTTTCATTTCACGGGGTTTTATTTGATTATGAGTCAACATTTATTCCAGTGTAAATATATTTTTGTCTATCAACATCAGAAGCTAGTAGTAATAGATAAATAGGAATATCAATGGTATTAAAAACCCAATT
>CAZRMA010000008.1:0-29549 GCA_964600655.1 uncultured Ignavibacteriaceae bacterium | reverse complement strand
CAAAAATAATTTACAGTTCGACAATAAATAAAGTGAAAAAGTTTAACCTGATTGTCCCAAGTATCATTTAAAAACTTTGTGTGAAATATATATTAGAAATGGAAGAATTAAAAACTCTTAATTCTAAGCGATAAAAATTAAGAGGCATGAATTAAACAAAAAGAATTAGATTTTAGCAATCAATAAATTTTGAATTTTGAATTATGACTTTCGACTTTTCGTTGCTTTGTTGAATTCAAATCAGAATTGAACTAACTTTACCACTCATTTTTTTTAAAAAGTTTTACCGATTAAGTAAAAGTGGAGAGGCAAAAAATACATGTCAGATATATTTGAAAAATTATCACAAAAAGTAAATTTTTGGCGTGAAGAAGCCAAGCAAATTGTTGAAAAAGGCGGCGATAAAGTTTTATCCGAAATCACTATTCAACAAGCTTACGGCGGAATGCGCGGTGCACGTGCCTTAATCTGCGATACATCAAGAGTTCCGCAGGAAGAAGGATTAATCATAAGAGGCATTCATCTTAAAAATCTTTTAGATAAAACGCCTGAAGAAATTTATTATTTACTTTTAACCGGTGATTTACCGAATGAATCTGAGTTGAAAAATCTAAATAAAGAATTGCAGAATAGAAAAGATGTTCCGCAATACGTTTGGGATGTTTTAAAAAGCATGCCTAAAAATTCACATCCGATGACTATGCTTGATACAGCAATTCTTGTTTTGCAAAAGGAATCAGTATTTGCAAAAAAATACGATGACGGAATGAAAAAAGATGAATACTGGAAAGCTACTTTGGAAGATGCAATAAACATTGTAGCTAAGCTTCCTGCTGTTGCTGCGGCTGTTTATAGAATAAGATTTAACAAAGGCGATATAATCCCCGCGGATAAAAATATGAGCTTATCCGGAGATTATGTTCACATGCTCGGTATAGATTCAAATAGCGAAGAATTTAAAGATTTAATGAGGTTATATCTTGTTGCTCATTGCGATCATGAAGGCGGCAATGTAAGTGCGATGGCAACACAAACAATTAATTCTGCATTATCTGATTTATATTATTCATTATCTGGTGGATTTAATGGATTAGCTGGTCCGCTGCATGGTTTGGCAAATCAAGAAAGTCTTGGCTGGATAATGGAATTGATGGAAAAGTTTGGAGGAACTCCCACAAAAGAGCAAGTTAAAGATTATGTGTGGGAAACCATAAATAGTGGTAAAGTTGTCCCCGGTTATGGGCACGCTGTCTTAAGAGTTACAGATCCAAGGTTTGAAGGATTTGTTAATTTCGGGAAGAAGCATTTTCCCGAAGACCCTGTATTCTTAACCGTAACAAGGTTATTTGAAGTAGTTCCCGAAGAGCTTAAAAAAATGCCTAAGATAAAAAATCCTTGGCCTAATGTTGATGCTGCATCAGGATCAATACTTTATCATTATGGATTAAAAGAATTTTCTTATTACACGGTTTTATTTGCAGTTTCAAGAAGTTTGGGACTAACAGCTCAAGCAGTTGTGAATAGAGCTTTGATGCATCCGATCATAAGGCCGAAATCTGTTACAACTCAGTATTTGAAGGATTTGATAGCAAAATAAAAGATTTCAAATAAATCAAAATAGTGGTTACTCCGGTTTCTGCTTTCCTTCAGTCAAATTATCATAAAATCTTTGTGTAGGATAAGCAAAATCAATGTCTTTATGTTTTGCAAATTCAATTAAAATATGTTCCCAAATTTTTTCTTCAGTTATTCTTCTTTCACGAGGATTACACATATATCTCATTGTCAACATAACTCCGCTGTCTTTAACAGATGTGTAAACGATCGGTGTTAACTTATTATAAAAGATAAGAAACTTTTTGGCTGCTTCCTTAATTTGTTTTTCTGCTTCTTTAGTCAGCATTATTCCATGATGATTGACAATATCCGTAAGTATCTTTTTTGCTTTTTGCCAATCACTTTCAAATGTTACTAATATTGCTATTTCATTCCAAATGTACTGAAAACCTGCTGTATAATTTGCCTGCGGTTCAAGAAACACTATTCCATTTGGTATGTGGACGATACGCCCTGTACTCTGATCGGAATCAACCCAATTGCCAATTTCAATAATTGAAAATTGGAAAAGCCTTAAATCAATTACATCTCCGGCAGTTTTGCCGATTTGAATTCTGTCTCCAACCTTAAATGGCTGCCGTATTAAAATGAAAGCCCAGCCAACCATATTTACTAATGGATCTTTTAATGCGATTGCAATACCCGCAGAAATGAGCCCTAAAAAAGTTCCGACAGACCCAAAAATTTGAAGCCAGGTATTAAGCAGAAAAACAACAATTAAAAATACTGCGAGATATAAAGAAATTTTCTGCCACTGGTAACGGATTTTTAAATCCTGCAATCTGGTAATTATAAATCTTCTAATAATTCTTTGTATTATCAGGATAATCAAAATTGCAAAAATAGACTCAATCAGTTTGGATTGAACTTCGGGTGATAAGCCAAAGTATTGCTGTAACATATTTTCCATAGATTTCTAACTGTTTAATTTTGACAAAATAATTTTTTTTCATCAATGTTTATGTAAGAAGAAAGAAACTAAAATATTTTTGTTTGTTTTTCCCTTTTATTTTAATAATTAAAGAAACTGATTCATAAAATCCCGGAGGTGGAATAGATTTGCAAGTAATCAGTGATTATAATAGCAAAATTTAAGAACTAACTCAATATAATGGTATTTTGTTGAACAATTTTTTTCTTAAATAAAAATATTTCAAGTATTAATAAAAAAAAATCACTAAAGTCTTACTATAAATTGTTTTTCTTAAATCCTTAATCTATATTTGGGAGCAAAAAAAAATTTATGGCATCTCGCAAAAAAGTTAAATTCATCTTCGTTACCGGCGGCGTTGTTTCTTCATTAGGAAAGGGGATTACAGCCTCATCTTTGGGACTTCTTCTTAAACAGCGCGGTTACAAAGTTACTATCCAAAAATTTGATCCATACATAAATGTTGACCCCGGAACGATGAATCCGTTTCAGCATGGGGAGGTTTATGTAACCGATGATGGAGCAGAAACCGATCTTGATCTTGGTCATTATGAAAGATTTTTAGATGTTAATATGACCAAAGCAAATAACACTACCACAGGACAAGTTTATTATGAGGTAATTACCAAGGAAAGAAGAGGCGATTATTTAGGAGCTACGGTCCAGGTTATCCCTCATATTACAGATGAAATAAAACAGCGAATGGTTAAACTTGCTGAACTTGGCGAATATGATGTTATAATTACTGAGATTGGCGGAACTGTTGGTGATATTGAAAGCCTTCCTTTTATTGAGGCTATGCGTCAATTAATGCTGATTTATGGTAAAAAGAATACAATGAATATTCATGTTACTCTAGTACCGTATATCGCTTCTGCCGGAGAAGTTAAAACAAAACCTACACAGCATAGTGTTAAAAATTTACTTGGGCTTGGAATACAACCAGATGTTTTGATTTGCAGATCAGAAAAAAGAATTGCAAAAGACCTTAGAGATAAAATAGCTTTATTCTGTAATGTTGATTCTAAAGCAGTTATTTCGGCATATGATTGTTCTTCAATATATGAAGTACCAATTGTTCTTTACAAAGAAAAATTAGATCAGATTGTAATGAACAAACTACATTTGCATGATAGAAAAATTAAGCTTGATGATTGGGAAAATTTAGTTTTAAAAGTTAAAAGTCCAACAAGAACTGTTGAGATCGCATTAGTTGGAAAATATGTTGAACATATGGATGCATATAAGAGTATCATGGAATCATTTGTTCACGCCGGTGCGGAAAATGATGCTAAAGTAATTGTACGTTCAATCAGTGCAGAACAATATGAAAAAGAAGATGCCGCAAAATTGTTGAATGGTGTAAACGGTGTGCTTGTGCCAGGTGGATTTGGAGAAAGAGGAATTGAAGGTAAAATTGCTGCAGTACGCTATGCACGTGAAAATAATATCCCATTTTTTGGCATTTGTCTTGGGCTTCAGTGTGCTGTAATTGAATATGCAAGAAATGTATGCGGTATTTCTAAAGCAAATAGTTCCGAATTTAAAAAGAATAGATTCAGCGTAATTGATTTAATGCCGGATCAAAAAAATATTAAAAACATGGGAGCAACTATGAGGCTTGGAGCTTACCCATGTATTCTTCAGGATAACAGTGCTGCAATGATAGCATATAAAACAGATTATATTTCCGAACGACACAGACACCGATTTGAAGTGAATAATAAATTCAGAAATATATTAAGCGAAAGAGGAATGTTATTCAGCGGTCTGTCGCCTGATAGAGAATTAGTAGAAATAATTGAAATACCTTCCCATCCGTGGTTTCTCGGTTGCCAATTTCACCCTGAATTAAAATCGAGAGCAACAAAAGCACATCCTTTGTTTAGAGAATTTGTAAAAGCGTCATTAAAATATTCGGAAGAAAATAGACCTGCGTCAAAAGATGTTTAAAAAAATGTAACTATATTAATACTTTAATTTACAAAGCATTTCGAAATACTAATAGACTTGAAAAATATAATTTTTAAAATTGCTGTTTCAGCTTCGTTATTTGTTATTTTATTTACCTCTCTAAATTTTGCACAGCCGGAAATCGAAAAAAATATTTCTAAAGCACTGGAGCAATCTTATAATTTTAAATGGGAAGATGCTGAGGAGACTTTAAATAATTTAATTGAAAAATATCCTGAGGATCCAAGAGGGTATCATTATTTGTCTGGGATTTATTTGTGGTATTATTTGGGAAGTAAAAACAAAACCGATTATGATAGGTTCGTTGATTATTCCGATACAACAATTGATAAAGCTGAAAAAATTATAGATGAAAAACCTGAAGATGAAAAGACACTTTATATTTTAGGTGCTGATTATAATTACCGTGCAATAGTTTTCACTAATGCCGGTAATTTTTTGGATGCTGCCTGGGCAACAAAAAAATCCGAATCTTATTTATCTCATCTCTTAAGTATCGATTCCCTGCAGTACGATGCTTATCTCGGATTAGGTTTGTATAATTTTGCAGTCGGCCATATTCCTTCGGCATTTAACTGGGCATTAAGCCTGGTTGGATTTGACGGGGATAAAGAAACCGGGTTGAAATATATTAAAATTGCTGCTGAAAAAGGTAAAAGAAGCAAGGTTGAAGCGCAGTATTATCTTTCTCAAATATTATCTGAAGTAATGTTTGATTATGACGGTTCAAAAAAATATATCAAATCATTAATTAAAAAATATCCTGATAATTTACTGTTCAATTATTCTCTTGCTGTGCTCGAATTAAAACAGAGAAATCTCAAAGAGTCGGAGAAATATTTAAAGAAGATAATTAATAAACGAGAAGTAAATTTTAAACAGATAATTTCATTTTCAAATTTTTTAATCGGGGATATTTTTTTCAGAAGAAACGAATTTGATTCAGCAAAAGTTTATTATGAACAATTTTTAAAAACAGCTGTAGATAAAGATTATACCGGAATCGGTTCCTACAGATTAGCTTTATGTTATGAAATTACAAAAGATAGAAAATCAGCAATCAAATATTTTAATCTTGCCGGATTTGGGAATATGGATTTAGATGATGACATTTTTGCAAAGCGTAAAAGTAACATATATATAAAAAGAAAATTGTCGGATAATGAAATTGCAGTTTTAAAAGCATCTAATTTTATTGAAGCTGGCAATTATAAAAAATCCAAGATAATTCTTGATTCAGTTATAACAAATATCAAATCCGAAAAGTTAAAAGCGGAAGCATACTTGTATTTAAGTGATGTTTCCTATTATTTAAACGATTATGATTCTTCAATCGTTTATGCAGATACTTTAATGAACTTGGATGTTTCAGATGAAACTTGGATAAAGCCGTTTGCAAATTTTAATTTAGCTCGTGCTTATTTTGCATTAAAGAATAATCCAAAATCTGAAGAGTATCTTGAAGAAGCAGAGAGCTTTTCTGATTTTGATTATGAAAATAAATTGAAAAGCTTAGTAAGTGCATTTAAGACTAATAAGCTACTTGCTTCAAATATTTCCGTCAATTAGACCAGCCTACCAGCGGGCAGGTTTTATTGATTATCTTTCTCTATTTAGGTAATTTTAACCACTTTTTTTACAAGAGTTTGAGTGAAAATAGCTGTATTTGTATCAGGTCGAGGTTCTAATCTACAAGCTATTATTGAGTCCCAGCCTTTTCCTGACAAAGTTGGGATTAGTTTTCCAGAAAATTTTGTCGAAATAAAAGCCGTCTGCAGCGATAAATTAGAGTGCAAGGCTTTTGAAATTGCGAAGAAATTTTTCATTCCAACATTTAGTGTTGGAAATAAACTAGGTTGCATTCGATACGATGAATTAGTTGAATATTTTGTCAAAAATCAAATTGAATTAATTGTTTTAGCAGGATTTTTAAAAATGATTCCTGCAAATCTATTAAAGAAATTTGAAGGAAAAATAATTAACATACACCCGGCTTTGCTTCCTTCTTTTGGGGGGCAAGGTATGTATGGGATGAATGTTCATAAAGCTGTTTTCGATTCTTCAGCAAAAGTGTCCGGTGCAACAATTCATTTTGTTGATGAAACTTATGACACTGGCAAGATAATTGCTCAAAAATGTGTGGATATTTCTACTGCTAAGTCCCCAGAAGAGATTGCTTCTATGGTTTTAGAAATTGAGCATCAGCTTCTTCCTATTGTTATAAATAAATTCGCTGAAGATAAAATTAGGAGAATCGATAACAGGGTGATAATGGTAAATTAATTTCTAATTAAAATTATGGAATGAATGAATTGAAAAAACTTGCTCTTCTCAGCGTATCCGACAAAACCAAAATAGTAGAATTAGCCAAATCTTTAATTGAATTAAATTATGAAATAATAGCTACAGGTAATACTGCTAAAATGATTTCTCAATCGAAATTAAAAGTTACTGAGATAAGTGACATCACAGGCTTCCCGGAAATATTTGACGGAAGAGTGAAAACACTTCATCCAAAAATATTCGGAGGAATACTTTTTAGAAGAGATAATGAATCGGATAAGAAACAGGCTGAAGAAAATAAAATAACTCCAATTGATGTTGTTTGTGTTAATCTTTATCCATTCGTTAAAACTGCAGAAAATAAAAATTCAACTTTAGAAGATATAATTGAAAACATTGATATCGGTGGCCCGAGTTTAATTCGTGCAACCGCAAAAAATTTTCAATATACTTCCGTACTTACAAACCCGGACCAATATGACACATTCTTGGAAGAATTAAAAAACGGGGAAGTCAGTTTGGCAGCAAGAAAAAAATTAGCAGTAGAAGCATTTTCACATACAGCAAATTACGATACTTACATCTCCAACTTTTTAGAAGATAAGTTTGAACTTCCTAAAAAAGATTTTAGAATAAATTATCCCAAAGAACACACTCTTCGTTACGGAGAAAATCCTCATCAACAAGCTGCATTATACGGTAACTTTCAATCTTACTTTGAAGTTTTTCATGGGAAAGAATTATCATACAATAACATTTTAGATTTAGTTGCCGCAGTTGAATTAGTAGAAGACATAAATAAAAATATGTCTGCAGAGGGCAAAGGTTGCTGCGCAATAATCAAACATCAAAATCCGGCTGGCGCTGCAATTGGAGTTGATTCTTTAGATGCTTATACAAATGCATTAAAATGTGACCCTGTTTCTTCATTCGGCGGAATAGTTGCTTTCACTTCAACTGTTGATGAAAAAGTAGCAGAAAAAATGAATGAGTTATTTTTAGAAGTTATCTCTGCTCCTGCTTACACGGAAGGTGCGTTAAAAATTTTAAGCAAAAAAAGAGATCGTCGTTTGCTGAAACAATTGAAATCAGTTCTTGATGATAAGGTATATTATAAGAATATTCCTGGCGGTGCAATTGTTCAAGATTGTGATAGAGCATTTTTAGATAAGAATGCAATTAAATGTGCTACAAATAAAAAACCAACTGAAGCTGAATTAGAAGATTTATATTTTGCATGGATAATAGGAAAACATACTAAATCAAACTCGATTGTTTTTGTAAAAGATAAAGTAACTTTAGGTGTTGGTGCAGGACAAATGTCGAGATTAGATTCAGCTAAGATTGCAAATATGAAAGCGGAAGAGCACGGATTAAATTTGAAAGGCTCTGTTGCAGCATCCGATGCTTTTTTCCCTTTCCCGGATACGTTATTGAAAATAATTGAGTATGGGGCAGTATCGGTAATTCAGCCGGGCGGTTCTATTAGAGATAATGAAGTAATTGAAGCAGCAAATAACAAAAATATTTCAATGATTTTTACTGGTGTGAGACACTTTAAACACTGAGAGGTACTATGGGACTTTTTGATTTTTTCTCTACAGATATTGCCATTGACCTTGGCACTGCAAATACGCTGATTTATGTTAAAGGGAAAGGGATTGTTCTTAATGAGCCTTCCATTGTTGCATTCGATAGAAACACTAAAAGAATTATTGCTCTCGGTAATAAAGCTAAGGAGATGCAAGGAAGGGAACATAAAGAAATTAGAGTTACTCGACCAATGCGTGATGGCGTTATTGCTGACTTTGAAATTGCAGAAGGTATGATTAGAGCATTCATTAAAAAAGTACGTGCCGGTGCTTTATCAAGCAGAAGAGTTGTCGTTGCTGTTCCTAGTGGTGTAACTGAGGTTGAAAAAAGGGCTGTACGTGACAGTGCAGAACACGCAGGCGCAAAAGAAGTTCACTTAATTGCTGAACCAATGGCTGCTGCAATTGGTATCGGGATTGATGTTGAAGCTGCAGTGGGAAATATGATAATTGATATTGGCGGCGGGACAACTGAGATTGCTGTTATTGCATTATCGGGAATTGTAAACGAAGAATCAATTCGAATTGCCGGTGATGAAATGAATTATGCAATCATGCAATTTTTCAAAAAAAATCATAATATTTTGATCGGCGAAAGAACAGCAGAAGCAATTAAATGTGAAGTAGGTTCAGCCGTTCCTTTAAAAGAAGAAATTACAATTCAAGTTAAAGGCCGCGATCTAGTCGGCGGTATTCCTAAAACAACTGAAGTTAGTTCCGTCGAGATAAGAGAGGCTTTAAATGAGGCAGTTGTTCAAATAGTTGATGCAGTACGTCAATCTCTTGAAAGAACCCCGCCGGAACTTTCAGCAGATATTTTAGACCGTGGAGTTATGCTCACGGGCGGTGGTGCGCTTCTTAAAGGCCTTGATGAACGAATCAGAATGGAAACAAATCTGCCGGTTCATGTTGCTGATGATCCGCTTACTGCAGTTGTTAGAGGAGCAGGAAAAGTAATTGATAATTTGAATCACTACTCAAAAGTATTAATTCGTAACAGAAGATATTAATGCTAAGATTTTTAACCCGCTTATGGGATAACTTTAAAGAGTATTTAATCCTTATTGTTCTTTTAATTATCAGCCTCCTTTTATTACCTCTTAATCAAAACTCAGAAATTAAAAAAGTTCGTGCAGTTGCATTTGGAACATTTGCTGCTGTCACTTCAGTAGTTACGGATGTTGTTAGTTCAACCAGTTTAAAAAATGAAAATGAAAGATTAAGAAAAACCAACGCCGAACTAATGTTAAAAGTTAATATGCTTAGGAAATACGGAGTTGAAAATAATACTTTGAAACGATTACTGGATTTCAAAGACTCTACAAAACTTCCATTATTACCTGCAGAAGTTGTTTCTAGATCGTTAACAAAATCTCAAAGTACAATTACTTTAAATGTTGGATTAAGAGACAGCGTTAAACCTGGAATGCCCGTTTTAAATGATCATGGATTAATAGGAATTGTTCAGGCAGTTTCTGAAGATTATTCAATCGCTCGGACATTAATTAATAGAGATTTAAAGATTACAGTAAAAGATGAGCGAAGCAGAGTTGATGCAATCATGAAATGGACAGGTGAAGCCCTGGTAATGATTGACGTTCCTAAAACCTACGATATCGAACCTGGAGATAGAGTTGTTACATCTGAAATAAGCACTTTGATTTCCACTCCTATTCCAGTTGGAGTTGTAAAAGAACTAACAAAAGTTGAAACTGGAATTTTTAATGAAGTGAAAATTATTCCTTTCGTTGATTTTACAACTATCGAAAATGTTTTTGTTATGCAGAAAGTTGAGAGCAGAGAAAAATTAAATCTTGAACTAAATTTTTATAACCGTAAGTAAGATGCGAATTCAATTTATAATTTCTATAATTCTTTTTTTTCCGCTGCTGCTAATTCAAACTACTATAGTTCCGCTTATTGCAATCAATGGAGTTTTCCCGGATCTGATTTTAATTCTACTTGTGTTTTATGCTATAAGATATGGACAGATATATGGAACTGTTTTGGGATTCGTTTATGGATTTCTTTTTGATCTAATTACGGGTAGTTTGATTGGTAGTACGATGCTGGCTAAAACACTTGCCGGATTTGTAGCTGGTTATTTTTATAATGAAAATCAGCAGGAACAGACTGTTAAATCTCTTTATTTTTGTCTGATTGTTTTACTTTGTACGGTTATTGATTTGGTTGTTTATTCTTTCTTTTCAACGATAGATTTTAATTCAAATTTTTTGTTTTTAATTTTTGAACAGGGAATGCTGCCCGGATTTTATACAGCAGTGTTAAGTTTGATTGTAGTGGTATTTTACCCAAGGAGCAGATTTAATTGAGAACTGAGAATTTTGCATCTCCCCAAAGGAAATCAATTTTATATTTTATTATTGTAGGAATTTTTTCACTTCTTGTTTTCCGTTTATTCCAGATGCAAATAATTCAACAGCAAGTTTACGATGAAAAATCTGCAAACAATAGTATTAAAGCAATTGAACAAATTCCACTGCGCGGAATTTTCTATGACAGAAATGGGGAAGTTGTGGTTAATAATATTCCCGCGTACACTTTACGAATAACTCCCGCATATTATGATAAAAAACTTAATTCAATTCTTGAAACTGTTCTTGACGTAGACTCGGGATACATATCAAAAATACTCTATAGTAATAAAATATTCTCAAAATTTATTCCTATAAGAATTAAACGAGGAGTGGATTTTAAAGTCATTTCTTGGTATGAAGAGAATTCAGAAAATTTACCGGGAGTAGATTACGTTGTTGAAATGCAAAGAGGTTATCCTGATAACGTAGTTGGTTCGCATGTTTTTGGCTATACAAAAGAAATTTCTCCGGCACTTCTGGAAAAGGACAAAGATTATTATAGCCCTGGTGATTATGTAGGTTATACGGGAATCGAAAAATCGTACGAAAAATTATTACGAGGTGAAAAAGGTTATAAATATGTTTTAGTAGATTCCAAAAGAAAAGAGATTGGGAGATACAAAAAAGGAAAAGATGATAAACCTTCAGTAAAAGGGAAGGATCTGGTTTTATCAATTGATGCTGATGTTCAAAGAGCTGCCGAACAATCTTTCGGTGATTTCTCTGGAGCAGCAGTAGCAATGGAACCATCGACTGGGGAGGTGCTTGCGTTAGTAAGTAAACCGGATTATGATTTAAATGAATTTTCTTATGTCACGTCAAAAGATTTTTTAGCAAAACTTTATAACAATCCTCAAAAACCTTCATATAACAGAGCGACTATGTCAATGAAGCCGCCGGGCTCAACATTTAAACCAATGGAAGCAATTGCTGCTTTAGATATGGGAGTGATAAATGAGAATACAACAATCTTCTGTAACGGAGGATTTACTTTTGGAAGATTCTTCAAATGCCATGGCGGCCCTCATGGTGCATTAACGGTAACTCATGCGATTGAAAAATCATGCAATACTTTTTTCTATAATTTGATTTATAAAATTGGTCTGGATAGATGGTCGGAATATGCTCATAGATTTGGTTTTGCAGAAAAAACCGGAATTGATATTGGGGACGAATCCGCTGGTTTAATCCCTGATAACAATTACTATGTAAAAAGATATGGAGAAAATTGGCCAAGAAGTATAATGGCAAGTCTTGGAATCGGTCAGGGTGAAGTTAATGTAACTCCAATTCAATTAGCAAAGTATGTTTCGTTAATTGCGAACAATGGCAAAACTTATGTCCCTCATGTTGTAAAAGGCTATATAGATACTAAAACAAAAAAAATGATTCCACTTACTTTTCCTAAAGTCAAACTTGATGTAAGCCAAAGTGCAATCGAAATAGTTAAAAAGGGCATGTATTTGGTGGTTCAAGGCAACGGCACTGCAACAGGTATTAGGATGAAAGATATTGAGATTGCCGGTAAGACCGGAACCGCCCAGAATCCACACGGTAAAGATCATGCAGTCTTTATTTGTTTCGCTCCATTTCATGATCCCAAAATAGCGATTGCTGTGATAGTTGAAAATGCCGGATTTGGTGCGACATACGCTGCCCCTATTGCTAAAAAAATGATTGAGGCTTATTTGAAAAAAGATGAATTACAAAAAGATGAAAAAGATTTGATTCCTAAAATTAATACTAAAGTGCTTGGGGCTTCTTTTGCGAATTGATTCTAAAATACAAGATAAATTTGATTTTGTTTTATTCTTCACAGTGATATTTTTAGTAGGATTCGGGCTTGTAGCCATTTATAGCTCGACGTTGAATAATCCATCCGCGAGCGGTAATTTTCAAAAGCAGGTAATTTGGGGAGTTGTTGCACTAATAATCTTTCTAGTGACATATTCTATTCCCACTAATACTTTTAAAGTAGTTGCCATTCCAAGTTATCTTATATCCATTTCATTTCTAGTGATTGTTATAGTCTTGGGAAGAAAAATCTCAGGGGCAAAAAGCTGGTTAGATTTTGGACCATTGGGATTTCAACCTTCAGAGTTTGCTAAAATTGGAACCATTCTTGCGCTTGCTTCCTTTTTAAGCCGAAAAAATACAGATATAGAATCTTTTAAAGATATCCTATTAGCACTTGTGATCGGCATTATTCCAATAGGATTAATTTTATTAGAACCCGATATGGGAACCGCTATTGTTTTTATGGGTTTGATGCTTACTATGATTTTTTGGAAAGGCATTAGCTTATTCGGACTTTTTATAGTGCTATCTCCTGGGTTCATTGCCATATCATCTTTGTTTGGTATGGTCTATTTTATAATTGCTCTCTTGTTAGTTGTTATAGGACTTATAATTTTCAAGAAAGATATATTTTTTAGCGGTTCTATTCTTGCGCTAAATCTCGGTGCGGGCTTTTTTGCTGACTATGTTTATCGGGCTTTAAGTCCTCATCAACAAAAAAGAATTCAATCATTTATTAACCCTATGGCTGATCCACTTGGCTCAGGGTATAATGCTATTCAAGCAAAAGTTGCAATTGGGTCAGGCGGGTTTTGGGGTAAGGGATTTTTAGCCGGTAATCAAACCCAGCTTCAATATATTCCTGAACAATGGACTGATTTTATTTATTGTGTTATTGGTGAGGAATTCGGATTTATTGGTTCATTTATTACTTTAGTTTTATTTTTAGTTTTGTTTATTAGAATATTGAGAATAGCAGCAAGCACAAAAGATGAATTTCTTAGCTTAGTCGCTATTGGTGTGCTATCTGTTTATGTAATACATTTACTGGTAAATGTTGGCATGACCGTTGGGGTTATGCCTGTTATTGGCATACCTTTACCGTTCGTAAGTTATGGGGGAAGTTCATTGTTAGTCAATATGTTTATGTTGGGTGTTGTTGCTAATATTTATAAAGCTAAAAAAAATTATAATTAAATATAGTAGAATTGTATATTACAAGAATCGTTCTAAGTGCATTAAATTTTTAAAAATCAGTTTATAAACACAGAAGGTAAATCATAAAAATTATGACTGCTTTAGAAAAACTTCAAAAGAAAAATAGTCAGAAAAAATTTATTTGTGTTGGCTTAGATACGGACATTGAAAAAATCCCGGAACATTTAAAATCGAACACAGATCCAACTTTGGAATTCAATAGGGAAATAATAAATGCAACCAAAGATTTTGCTGCAGCTTATAAATTCAATTTTGCTTTTTACGAAAAAGATGGAACTCATGGATTTCAAACATTGTTTGATTCAATAAAACTAGTGCCGGATGATATATTAATTATTGGAGATGCCAAACGTGGAGATATAGGTAATACTTCTAAAATGTATGCAAAATCTGTATTTGAATATTTTAAATGTGATGCTATTACAATTAATCCATATATGGGTAAAGATTCTGTTCTTCCATTTTTAGATTTTCCTGATAAATTAAATTTTATTTTAGCATTAACATCAAATCCCGGGGCAAATGATTTTGAAAAATTAAACTTATCGGATGGATCATTTCTTTATCAAAGAATTATCGAAACTGTAAAGAGCTGGAATACAAAAAAGAATTGTGGGATAGTATTTGGAGCAACTAAAAGTGAAGAGTTAAAAGAAAATTTTAATCGCTTAGATTCACTTCCATTATTACTTCCAGGAATTGGTGCTCAAGGTGGGAGCTTGGAAGATATAATACCTATATTAAAAAATAGAAGTCCACTGAACTTTTTAATTAACGTTAGCAGGGGAATTATTTATAAGAGTACAGGAATGGATTATGCGTTAGCCGCGAATGATGAAATATTAAACTATAATAACAGAATTATTGAATTATTCAACTAATTCTTTTCTAGATTATTCAAAAAAAATCAATATAGTTTTACTCTTTAAACATTTCTTCGTAACTTTTGCCGGGGTGTAATAAACCCTCTAAATAGAGGTGAAAAATTGCGTGATACCGATATCATAGAATCAAATAAAACTCTTCCCGGGAATAATAAAAGTATTTTTCGAAAAGAACTTTTTCCTGCTATATATAATATATTAGAATTACCTACTGATCACAGCCTGCCTTTGATTCAATTACTTAACAGTGAATATCCTATATTAATAACAAAAAAGGTATTAACTATTTATGTAAAAGTCTCGGTTAGTAATTCGGTGGTTGATCTATTTCTGTTTGTAAATAAAAAGAAGAAAGATATGTATTTTCAGATTTCGAGTGGAGAATATTCATTTAATAATATACAGTTAAATGAACCAGAAAATTTAATAGAAATATTTTATAAATGCGGATCAAGAAAATCTACTTCAATATTTCTTAATGCTAATTACCAATCATAGGTGAATTATGAACAAGAAATCAAAAATTCATGAAAAGTTTTTATATGAAATATGGAAGAATCAGAAGTTCTCCAAAAATCTAATGACTTCTGAAGATGAACAAATTATAGTTCTTGATTGTGGTATTCAAAATGATGAGTTAGGTGGTCCGGATTTTAAAAATGCAAGAATCAAGATTGGAAATATTACATATGTTGGAGATGTTGAAATAGATACTCAATATGCAGATTGGAAAATTCATGGTCACAATATTAATAAAAAATATAATAAAGTAATTTTACATACTGTATTTAACATGGACAATCATGCTAATGTTTACACACAGGAAGGCCGAAAAGTACATTCTATTTCATTTGAAAATTTATTGGAAGGAAGTATAAAGGACGAAATTCAGAAAGCTATTTTAAATGAAAGAAATAGCAGAATAAACAAAATGCCATGTGATCAAGTGTCGGAAATTTTAAATGAAGATGAAAAGATGAAGATAATATTTGATTTTGGTATTGAAAGATTTAAAAATAAAAGTCAGAAAATGTTTGAAAGGCTTAAAGAGCTAAGCTATATCAAGGAAATGAAATTAAAAGAACCTATAATATCATATGAATTAAATGAAGATTTTCATAATAGAAAATTTGAGATTGATGACTTTAAGGATCAGCTAATCTGGAATCAACTCATGTACGAACAAATATTCGAAGCCTTGGGCTATTCTAAGAATAAAGAAATTATGTTAAAATTAGCAAGGTCCGCAGATGTAAAATTTTTAAAACTTTTAGATTCCGATGATTTTATTAGAAATGCTGAATCCGCTTTGTTTAATGTTGCAGGGTTAATGCCGGATGTTTATAACTTGCCTGATAGCGAGACTTCGGTTTACACCAGAGAGCTATATGATTTGTGGAGTAGTATAAAACAAATTTATGATGGAAAAATTTATAATGCAGCACAATGGCATTTCTTTAAATTAAGGCCGCAAAATTTTCCAACTATTAGGATTGCCGGAGGAGTTAGGATAGTAGACCAGATTTTCCATCACAATTTTACTTATAACGTAATTAAACTATTTAAAAATATTAATTCTTATGGAAAAATAGTTAGTGAATTAAGATCTCTTGTTGTTGTAAAAGGGGAAGGATTCTGGAGTGAACATTTCATATTTGATAAACCTTCAAAATCAAGAATTAATTATTTTATCGGGGTATCAAGAGCAGATGAAATTATTGTTAATGTTATTCTGCCAATCATTTCTGTTTATTTCGATATTTTTGGTATGAAAGATTTAGCTAGAAAAGTAACTAAAACCTATATTAACTTTTATCAGCAGAGTGAAAATGGTTTGGTTAAAGAAGTATGTGAAGCCCTTAGGCTAAATGATGCATGGAAAAGAACAGTTATGTATCAAGGAATGATTGAAATTTTTAGAAATTATTGCATAAAGAAAAAGTGCTTGGAATGTCCCATTGGTCAAAAGGTATTTGCTTAAATTAATTATTACTGGTTAATTTTTTAATATCATCTCTTAACTTAGCAGCTCTTTCATATTCTTCTGCTTCAATTGCTTCGCGGAGTTTGTTCTGTAATGCTGCTATTCTTGCTTCCTTTGTTTTGGGAGTCTTTTCTTCCTTTACTTCTTCTTTTTCCTTACTATAAATATCTTCCTCGCCATCCTCAGACGGAATGAAGGCAGCGGATTCCATAACACTTTCAGCAACAAAAATCGGAGCCTGAGCCCGCACTGCCAAAGCAATTGCATCGCTTGGTCTCCCATCTATTTCATTAGTTAAACCTGAAATTCCTAAAAGGATTTTAGCATAAAAAGTATTTTCACGCAGTTCATCTATGATTACTTCAATTATAGATGCTCCTAAATTATCGATGACTTGCTTAAATAAATCATGGGTTAAAGGACGGGGAGGTTTGATTCCTTCTAGCTCTAGAGCAATAGCTTGAGCTTCAAATGCTCCAATAATTATTGGCAGCCTTCTATTTCCATTTACTTCTTTCAGAAGGATTGCGTATGCCCCTCCTGTTGAAGGGCTGGAAGATAAGCCAAGTATGTCACATTGAATTTTGTTCAAATAAAACTCCTAACTCATTATATCTTGAGCTTATTAAGCTCATCAGTTAATTTAGGTAATATTTCAAAAACATCTCCGGCAATTCCATAATCTGCCACAGAGAATATTGGAGCTTCTTTATCTTTATTGATTGCAACAATATATTTTGAAGATGACATTCCTGCCAAATGCTGAATAGCACCACTAATACCACAAGCAACATAAAGTGTGGGAGAAACAGTTTTCCCGGTTTGTCCCACTTGCTCCCTATGGGAACGCCATCCTGCATCAACAACTGCTCTCGATGCTCCTACTGCTGCTCCAAGTGCATCTGCTAAATCTTCAACCAATTTGAAATTTTCTGCAGATTTTAGCCCTCTACCACCTGAAACTATTATATCAGCTTCAGACACATCGAGTTTTCCTTCAGATACCTTAATTTCTATTACTTTAGTTTTTAAATTAATATTATTTATTTCTCGAATATCCATTTCAGTTTCACTTAGGCTTTCAACTTGTTCGGCTTTAAATACATTTGGGCGAATTGTAAAAATTTTAACATCTGTTTTTAATTTTGCGTCTAATAAAGCTTTGCCTGCGTAGACTGGTCTTGTTGCAATAATCTCTTCACTTTCGACATTTAACTTAACACAATCCATCAATATTCCAGCATTTAGTCTTATAGCTATTCTTGGGGCGAGATCTTTTCCCAATGCAGTATTTGGAATCAAAATATATTTAGCACCGGTTTCTTTTAAATAGCTTGATAAAACATCTGCATAACCGGATGAACTATAATATTTTAAACTTTGGTGCTTTAGATGTACAATTTTATTTATTCCGTATTTGGCGGCTTCATTTAAATTATCTATTTCATTTCCAACAACTACAATCTCAGAATCTATATTCAATTCAGATGCTAATTTTGATGCAGTCGAGATTGTTTCAAATGAAACTTTTTTTAATTTATTATCACGCTGTTCTAACACAGCTATCATTTTATCAGGCATTACTTTAATATCCTTATCTAATTAAATTACTTTTGCTTCTTCATGAAGAAGTTTGACCAATTCTGGAACCGCGGAAGCATCTGTTCCAATTATTCTACCCGGCTGTTTTGCTGCCGGTTTATGAAGTTTAATTACCTCGATTGTATTTTCAGCGGCAGCAGCTGGCTTTTCTTCAATCACTTTCTTTTTAGCTGCCATTATACCTTTTAATGATGCATAGCGTGGCTCATTCAAACCTTTTTGCGCTGCTATAATCACCGGAAATTGAGTTTCAACAACCTCACGCCCACCTTCAATTTCTCTTTCCGCTATAATTTTGTTTTCTTCAATTTTCATATCAACAACAACCGTAATGCATGAGTAATTTAAAATTTCTGCCGTCAATTGAGCAACTATTGAATTATCATAATCCACAGATTGTTTACCCATAAAAACGATTTGATAATTCTCTTTTTTAATTTCATCAGCAAGTGCTTTAGCTATGCCAATTGAATCTCTTGGATTATCATCTTTTAGTAATACTCCTTTATCAACTCCCATCGCTAAAGCTTTTTTTATAGTGTCCTTATTGGCATCTCCGCCAACACTTATAACAGTAACCTCACCGTTAAATTTTTCTTTGGTCTTAAGGGCTTCTTCAACGGCAAATTCATCGTAAGGATTGATTATGTATGTTACTCCAGCAGGGTCGATAGTTTTATCATCGGCGCCAATTTTTACTTTTGTAGCGGTGTCTGGAACATGACTAACACATACTGCTATTTTCATTACAACTCCATTAAACTTCAATAATTTTGATAAAAAATATAACCATACACCTGTCTTAAATCAAACCACGTATTTTTAGAGATTCATTATAATCTTAATCATTCAGTGTTTTAATTTCTAAATTTAATTTCTAAATTAAACCCATGGAAAATGAATTACAAAAAACGGAACAGCTTCCTGAAATAGAAATAACTACAGATGAAGATTCAGATATAGGTTTAGCGAGTAAAGTGATTCTTTACAATGATGATTGGCATTCTTTTGATGAAGTTATTTTGCAATTAATCAAAGCTGTAAATTGTACTTTTGAACAGGGGCGTGCATTTGCATTCGAAGTTCATGTTAAAGGGAAGAGCATCGTTTTCCATGGCCCACTAAACCAATGCCTAAAGGTTTCTTCAATACTTGAAGAGATTGCTTTAAACACACAGGTAATAACATAAGTTTATAGTTATTTCCCTTATTTTTTGCTCCTTAATTTTATTGTTTATACAGCCGCATATATTTATATTTAAAATCTTCAAATAAAAATTTAGGATTACTGTGAATAATTTAAGAAACGATATAAGAAATATTGCAATTATAGCCCATGTTGATCACGGAAAAACAACTCTTGTCGACTTCATGTTGAAACAAACTGGCGCCTGGAGAGTTAACCAGCAAGTAGAAAAAAGAATAATGGATTCCAATACTCTTGAAAAAGAAAGAGGAATTACCATCCTTGCGAAGAATTGCAGCATTCATTATAAAAAAATTAAAATAAATATAGTCGATACCCCAGGTCACGCTGATTTTGGTGGCGAAGTTGAACGAACTTTGAAGATGGTTGACGGAGTTCTTCTCTTAGTTGACGCGGCTGAAGGGCCATTGCCGCAAACAAAATTCGTTCTTAAAAAATCACTGGAGTTGAAATTAAAACCTATTGTTGTAATAAATAAAATTGATAGAAAAGACGCTCGTCCCAATGAGGTATTGAATGAGGTATTTGATTTATTTGTTTCTTTGGGCGCGACGGATGAACAATTAGATTTCCCTTTTATATATGCTATAGCAAAACAAGGGATTGCAAAAACAAATCTTGAAGATGAAAGTGATAATTTAATTCCTTTGTTTGATGCAATCATTAATTCTGTTCCAGCTCCCAAGGCAGAAATCGGGGAACCACTGCAAATGCTAATTTCAGCAATTGATTATAATGATTATCTCGGCAGAATTGGTATTGGCAGAATACTTAAAGGCAAAATAAAATTAGGTGATAATATAGTTCATATTACAAAAGAGGGTGAAAAATTAAATTCAAAAATTACTAAGCTCTATACTTTTGAAAATATAAAAAGAATTGAAATAGATGAATTGTTTGCAGGTGACATTGGAGCAATTGCTGGGCTAGAGGATGTTGATATTGGAGACACAATTGCTGATCCTAAAAAACCTGAAGCTCTTCCGTTTACTGCTATTGATGAACCAACCATCACTATGAATTTCATGGTTAATAACGCACCCTTTGCCGGACTTGAAGGTAAATATGTAACCACCAGAAATATTAGTGAGCGATTGTCTAAAGAATTAAAATCAAATGTAAGTTTAAAAGTTGAAATGACTGATTCCCCTGATAGCTTCAAAGTCAGTGGAAGAGGAGAACTTCATCTCGCAATACTTATTGAAAATATGAGGCGTGAGGGATTTGAAATTCAATTAAGCAAGCCGGAAGTTATAACTAAAAGAATTGATGATGTTTTATGCGAGCCGATTGAACATGTGATAATTGATGTACCTGAAGAACATATTGGAATAGTGATAGAAAAGCTGGGGAAAAGAAAAGGTGAGATGAAAAACATGGTAACCTTTAATCAAAACACAAGAGTGGAATTTTTGATTCCAGCAAGAGGATTAATTGGATACCGCGGTGAATTTATGACCGATACTAAAGGAACAGGTATTCTTCATCACAACTTTCATGGTTATGAACCGTATAAAGGTGAAATTAGTCATCGCAGTAAAGGCGCGTTAGTGGCTATGGAAACAGGTAATTCATCAGCATACGCAATGTTCAAGCTGCAAGAAAGATCAATCTTTTTTATTGACCCGGGTACAAAGGTTTATGAAGGAATGGTTGTTGGTGAAAACTCACGCGATATAGATATGCGTGTGAATGTTACAAAAACCAAACAGCTTACAAATATGCGTTCCTCAGGTGCAGATGAAGCAATTAGACTTGAACCGGCTACTTTACTTACTCTTGAACAAGCCATCGAATGGATTACCGATGACGAATTTGTTGAGGTTACACCTGAAAGCATACGAGTCAGAAAGAGATATCTGACGGAGATGGATAGGAAAAATGCACGCATAGCAGCAAAGCAAAAAGTTGAACAAGAGGCTTAAAACTAATAAAATAAAGGGACGCTCAAAAGGCGTCTTTTTTATTGTCTTGCCGACAAACAAGTAAAAAATAAAATAATGTATATGGAGGAATAAGATGGCTGAATCAGCAATACAAGGACTCAAACCGGAAATCTTATGGAAAAGATTTTATGAAATAACACAGGTGCCACGTCCATCAAAAAAAGAGGGAAAAATTCTACAACATTTAAAAAATCTTGCAAAGGAATTAGATATAAAATTCAAAGAAGACAAAGTAGGAAATCTTGTCTTTTATATTCCAGCCACGAAAGGTTACGAGAATTCTGAAACAATTGTTTTACAAGGGCACGTGGATATGGTTTGTGAAAAAAATAAAGGGACAAACCATGATTTTGATAACGACCCTATAAAAGTTATAAAAGAAGATGGATGGATAACTGCTGATGGAACTACTTTAGGAAGCGACAATGGTATTGGAGTAGCTGCCGGATTAGCGGTTGCTAATGATAAAGATGTAGTCCATGGACCAATTGAAGTTTTATTAACTGTTGATGAAGAAACAGGCTTAACGGGGGCTACCAATCTTGAGCCAGGATTTATTTCCGGTAAGACTTTATTGAATTTAGATTCCGAAGAAGACGGTGCATTCTATGTTGGATGTTCAGGTGGAGTTGATACTCTTGCCGATTTTAATATTGAATGGGAAAAAGTAGACACTGATTCTGTCTCTTTCGAAATTATGGTGACAGGCCTTAAAGGTGGCCACTCGGGTTTGGATATAAAAGCCGGAAGAGGAAACGCAATTAAAATATTAAGTAGAACTTTGAAAGAAATTGAAGGCTTTGATTTCACAATTTCAAAATTGGAAGGCGGTAGTCTTCGTAATGCAATTCCGCGCGAAGCTGAAACTGTAATATTAATAAATGAAAAAGATGAAAATGAAATTTCAAATAAAATCTCATCGCTTCAGGCAAAGTTATTAAATGAATTTAAAGCTTCAGACGGCGGATTAAAAATTGAAGTTAAAAAATCTGGTTATAAATCCGATAAAACTTTCACAAAAGCATTTACGAAAAATATAATTAACACGCTGCTTGCCTTGCCGCATGGTATAATTACTATGAGCCAGGATATTCCCGATTTAGTTGAAACGTCAACAAATGTTGCAACAGTTAAAATGGACGGTGATACTTTAAGAATTGGTACAAGCCAGAGAAGCTCTATTGACAGTTCAAAAAGAAATATTGCAAATACTGTAAAAGCTGTTTTCGAGTTGTCAGGAGCCAAATTAAGTGCAACTGACGGCTACCCTGGATGGAAGCCTGATATGGACTCGGCAATTCTTAAAACATCTAAAAAAGTTTTTAAAGAACTTTTCAATAAAGAGCCGGAAATTAAAGCAATTCATGCAGGACTTGAGTGCGGAATATTGGGAGATAAAAATCCCGGACTTGATATGATTTCTTTCGGGCCAACAATTGAAGGCGCACATTCACCAAATGAAAGAGTGAATATAAAAACGGTAGAAAAGTTTTATGATTTGTTAAAAGGGATTTTAAAAGAGTTAGCAGAATAAAAATTAAGAATAATATTGTAAGAATTGTATTAAAAAGGACACTCTATAGTGTCCTTTTTTAATTATCACCTTAGAAGATTATTTTATCAACATCATTTGTTTTGAAGAGCTAAATAAAATTTTATTATTGTTTATCGCATTTATTTTGTAAATATAAACTCCGCTGCTTAGTTCGGAAGCATTGAAATTAACTTCGTATAAACCAGCTGACTTATATTCATTCACTAATTCTGCAACTTCACTTCCTAAAATATTATAGATCTTAATTTGAATTTTAGAATTTTCCGTTACCTCATAGCTTATCACAGTACTTGGGTTAAAAGGATTAGGATAATTTTGAAATAGTCTATACGCAGTTGGAGTTCCTAAATCAATTTCAATTGTTTGGGAATAGATAAAACGGCCATCCATATCGATTTGTTTTAATCGATAAAAATATTTTCCATTTGTAACTTGGTTATCAATATAAGCGTACTGTTTAATTGAATTACTATTCCCACTTCCAAAGACTGTCGCAATTTTATTCCATGAATAAATATTACTTCCAGCTATAAATGAAGAACGTTCAATTTCAAAACCATAATTATTTATTTCAGTGGCAGTTTCCCAACTCAATTTTATTGAAGCTCCATTTCTATCAGCTGAAAAAGAAGTTAATTCTACAGGTAACAAAGGATTTTCATTGGACTTTAAATCCGGATAATTTCCTGAAAACATCTGCCAAACATTTGTAAAATCCCATGCAGCGTTTGTATAAATACTTTCTGTTTTCATTTCAGAAGTTGTATTACCTGATAATCCACTTGGGTCTGGATTTACACTACCAACGCCATCATTTAATTCAGAAGTTTCAGTATCCCAAAAGGAATTTATAATTGATGTCCCAGATAAATCTCTACCTATAAACCCTCCAACATTTGAAGTCCCGGTAATTTTTCCAATTGAATAACAATTTGTAATAGTAGAACCATTATAGTGGAAACCTACAAGTCCGCCAACACTTGCATCTGTGCCAAAAACTGAGCCTAATGCATAACAATTTTCAATACTTGATGTGCTTTCACTTTCACCAATTAATCCACCAAGGTTAAAGCTGCCATATACATTGCCAGTTGAGTAACTTTTCTTAATGATAGAATGATTACTGTAGCCTATCAATCCACCTGAGTTAGCTCCTCCATCAATGTTGCCTGTTGAAAAACAATTTTCTACTATTGATGACCCTTGATTTCTTCCTATCAATCCGCCAACATAATTATTTCCCGAAACCGAATCTGATGAAGAACAATTGCTGATTGTTGAAGTTCCATCATTTAATCCGATAAGTCCGCCGGCATAATCATTTGCTGCAGTTGCCAAACCTGAAGAAAAACAATTTGTAATAGTGGAAGCTCCTAATGAAGTTCCGGTTAAGCTGCCTACATAATATCTTCCTTTTATATTCGAGTTAGTTATTCCTAAATTTGTTATAGTTGCACCGGAGACATATCCGAACAATCCTATATAATTAGTTCCGCTGCGATTTGTAAAAAGACTATCAATCCTAAAATTTTGTCCATCAAAATTGCCAGTAAAGTTGGTTGAAATATTTCCAATAGATATCCAACCAGCACCAGAATACCATGTAGATGTTTCGGCAGCATTAATATCTGAAGTTTGAATAAAATATTTACTCCATTCACTGGAATTTTGGCTTATCCAATACAAGTTTTCCAAACTTGAAATTTGATATGGATTTAATTCCGTGCCATCACCAGCTGATGGAGAGGTTGCTGTTTGAGCCAAATTTGATATTTGACTGAAAATTATTAGAACGGAAATGAGTAGAAACTTTTTCATTATGATCCCCTTTTATTTACCTTTAAAGGTACCGTAATTATAAATTAATTGAAATATTAATTCAACAATAAATTACATTTTGCTTAATTCTTCATAAACGGAATCAATATACATTATTCTAATTAAATTTAGTATAGTTATTTAAAATTATAACTTGTTTTAAATTCAAAATAAACTTCACGAAAAACACTTATGAACTTTGCATTATCAAAAAATCCAGTAAATCTTGCATTAAGGTTTATTCTTGAATTGTTAGCACTTTATTCAATTGGCTATTGGGGCTGGAATGCAGGCGAAGGTGTAATAATATATTTCTTAGCATTTGGGACACCATTCCTTGCAGCTTTTTTGTGGGGAAGGTTTAGAACAAAAGAAGATTTTGTATCCGACAAAAAAGCTCCAACTCCAATTCCAGGTAATGTAAGATTAATTATTGAAATTGCTGTTTTTGGTTTTGCCGTTTGGGGATTGTTTAATTCTGGCGCTGTAACTATGGCTTGGATTTTTTTAATAACAACTTTACTGCACTATATCCTTTCAAATGATTATGTTTTGTGGCTGCTGAGAAATTAAATTTGTAAATCTAAACTGCAACGTTAATCACACATTTTTCACATTGGCAATATTCGTAAATTTCTTCGTATCCATAATCAATTGTTAATTCTTCATTAGGTTCAATGTCTCTGGCGGCAACAAGTAATAGCGAGGTTTCATCACTATCAGCAACTTCACAATTATAATCGCATTTATGATTTATGTACTTAATTTTCTCGGTCATAGCAGTATCGATATAACATTCATCGCCATTCCAGAATATGTAGACATTATCTTCTTCATCTTCACGACGTTCACATTCATCTCCGGAAATTACTTCTCCTTTTATGATCATTATGGTTTTGCCTTTTTCAATTTTCACAGCAGTAAATAAACCTTTCCCATGTATCCCGGATTCTTTCACATAAGCTAAATTTTCAAAATCATTTTCAGTCAACTGCACATTTACTCCAATTTAATTAATAAAACTCCAACTACTTTTTATAGTCACAAAACATTTTGTAATTTTGGATGTGTGAAGTTAAGTAAAAATGATTGATTTAGAAATAGTTAAACTATTATCATTATATTATTTTTAAGTCTGTTGATTACTAATTGGATTATTGAAATCCTAACTGTATTAAAAAACGCAGTACTTTTGGAAGCCGATTTTGGCAAGTGGTTAAATGATTATTTATAAACAGATATTTTACAAAAGCTATCTTTTTATTAAAATGAAAAAAATAATTTACCTTATAATTCTAAGTGGGAGTTTTTTAATGGCTCAAACCAAAACGGATTCATTGAAAGTTGAAATAAATAATCTCTTCAGCAAGCTGCAAGGTGATTTTGCTGTTGCATATTTAAATCTTGAAAATGAGTCTGATAATATTTTCATTAATGAAAAAGAAGAATTTCATGCGGCAAGCACCATGAAGACTCCTGTCATGATTGAAGTATATAAGCAAGCCGAAGAAGGTAAGTTTAATCTTAGCGATTCAATTTTAATTAAAAATGCATTTAAAAGTATTGTTGATAATTCAACATATTCGATGGACATAGGGGAAGATTCCGGAGAGGGGTTTTATAAATTTATCGGGCACAAAAAAACAATTTATGATTTAGTTTTTAATATGATTACAGTAAGTAGTAATCTTGCTACAAATATTTTAATTGATTTGGTTGATGCAAAAAATGTAATGAAGACTATGAAACAAATTGGAGCTGATGACATTAAAGTCTTACGCGGGGTTGAAGATATGAAGGCATATGATCTTGGATTGAATAATACTACGACTGCAAATGATTTAATGCTGATATTTAAATCAATTGCTGATCATGAAATTTTGTCTGATACATCTTGTAATGCGATGATAAATATACTATTGCAGCAAAAATTCAATGAAAGAATCCCTGCTAATCTACCCGAAAATATTAGAGTTGCTCATAAAACTGGATCAATTACAGGCGTAGGACATGATTCTGGAATCATATATTTACCGGATGGAAGAAAATATATTTTGGTTTTATTATCCAAAAATGTTAAAGATTCGGAGGCAGTCATTAAACTTCAAGCGCAAGTTTCCAGAATGATTTATGATTACGTAATATCCAATAAATGATATTTTGAGTATTGGTATAATTAATATTTAATATCCATCTTATTAAATTAATTAACGGGAGACACTTGAAAGAGAAATTTAAATTTATATGGGAGTTTTTATGGGATGTATTCAATAAATTTATTGATGATAAATGTCCTAAATTAGGAGCTGCTTTATCCTTCTATACAATATTCTCACTCGCGCCTTTATTAATTATCGCCATCAGCGTTGCAGGTTTAATCTTCGGCGAAAAAGCTGCCAGCGGACAGATTGTAGGTGAAATAAAAGATATGGTTGGAAATGAAAGTGCGGTACTAATCCAAGACGCACTTAGAAAGGTTAGTTTTTCCTCAGCAAATATAATTGCAATTATTATGAGCTTAGTAACCATGATAATTGGTTCAACAGTTGTTTTTGTGGAACTTCAAGATTCACTGGATATGATATGGAAAGTAAAACCAAAACCAGGTGGAAATTTTCTTAAAAGTCTGTTAAAAGATAGAATAAAATCATTTGGGATAGTTCTTGGCACTGGTTTTTTACTTCTGGTTTCACTAATGGTTAGCTCAGTGATTTCTGCTTTAAGCAGTTTCATAAATGAAAAATTCATTTCACTTCCAGTTTTGCTGCTTGACTCTATAGATATAGGAATTTCTCTTATGATAATCTTTATTCTATTTGGAATGATATTTAAAGGCCTTCCCGATGTTGAACTTGAATGGAGGCATGTTTGGATTGGTTCAATTGTTACTGCTGTACTTTTTGTTATCGGTAAGTATTTAATTGGATTGTATCTTGGACAAAGTACATTAGGTTCTACTTACGGTGCAGCTGGCTCGTTGGTTGTATTATTATTATGGGTTTATTATTCAGCCCAAATCCTTTTTATAGGAGCGGAATTTACTCAAGTTTATGCTGAGAAATTGGGGGAGGGTATAAAACCAAGAAAACATTTTATGAAATACCATGATGAATCCTTGGCTTTGGAAGCAATGGATATATTGCCTAAAAAGAATGGCAAAAAAAAATAAAATAATATTCTGTTCAAGATTAGTGTAGGTTTACAATTAGTTCAATTAAATAATTCAAAATTAAAATTAACACCACTTTTCTCCATTTTTACTCACACCCTATTTTTGATATTACGTATAATCAATTTCGGTAGATTTATCTAAGGTAAATAAGTTAAATGAGTAATTTTTTCCCTTACTTATTACTTCATCTTCCCTTACCAAATTTTAACTCTGCAAAATTTATCAAATACCTTTGATAACTAAGTTTTTTATTCATTCTCATAGGGAAAATTATTTGTTGCATAATTTTACTATTGGTAAGGTTATTGCGGCTAATTAGTGGGATATTCTATAAATTCGTTTTCTAAAAGGGTTTATTTGAATTTAATATTCCATTTAGTGAAAATAGAATGTTATTAAAAGAAAATATAAACATAAAAAAATCAAATGATGATGAATTTACATCTGAAACTGAACTGAGAAATTTTTTTAAATTATCATCAGATCTATTACTTATCTCAAATTTTCAAGGAATTTTGGAAAATGCAAGTTTATCGTTACTAAAAATAACTGGTTTTGAATCCTCCTCAATCACTTCAATTTCTTTTTCTGAATTATTTCATTTTGACGATCAAAACTCTGCAAATATTAAACTGATGAATTTACAAGCGGGAGATAAAGTTACAAGATTTGAAGGACGTTTAAGATGTAATGACGGTAAATATCTTTGGACCGAATGGAGCATTATACCTTCAGCTGAATTTGAGCGTTTTTACGCGATAGGACGAGATATTTCTGAACGGAAAAAAGATGAGGAAATATTAAAATATTCTGAACAAAAACATAGAACTTTGTTTGAAACGATGACCCAGGGTGCTATTTATGAGGATGTTGGAAAAGGAATCTTAGCAGCAAATCCCGCAGCGCAAAAAATTTTAGGTTTAACTCTGGAACAAATGCAAGGTAAATTTTCTTTAGGCACCGGCTATAAATCAATTCTTGAAGATGGCACTGAAGTAATTGATGATACTCATCCTGCAATGGTTGCGTTGAATATGGGTAAAGAGGTACAAAACTTTGTGATGGGAATCTTAACACCCTATGATGAAGATTATAGATGGATTAATGTAAATGCAATTCCTCTTTTTAAAAGTGGGGAAGATAAACCTTACCAGGTTTACACTACTTTTGATGATATAACTGAAAGAAAAAATGCTGACGAAGCAATAAAAGAAAGCGAAGAAAGATATCGACAGCTTGTTGAACTTTCACCATATACAGTTGGAATTTTAAACGATGAAAAAATACTTTTTATAAATGCAGCGGGTGCTATACTGTTTGGTGTAGAAAATCCTGAGCAGGTAGTAGGCAAATCGATAAATGATTTTATACAGCACGAAAACTATAAAATTATTTCAGATGAGTTGAATAAATTAGAATTAAATGAAAAAACTCCTTTGCTGGAACTTAAAGCAAATAAATTAGACGGAACTTTAATTTATCTTGAAGCTACTGCAATGCCTTTCTACTATAAAGGAGAAAATGCTATACAATTTATTTGCAGCGATATAACTGAAAGAAAAAAAGTAGAAGAAGAGAGGGAAAGATTATT
>CAZRMA010000007.1:3406-30070 GCA_964600655.1 uncultured Ignavibacteriaceae bacterium | reverse complement strand
TATTATTCTTATCAATTTTTATTAGTCTTTATGCGGCAATAAATTATTATGTTTTTATTCGAGGCTGGCAGGCAATTTCAAGTTTTAGTTCTTTGAAACCATTTTATATTGTTATCTTTTTAATTGCTTCGACATCTTACTTAATTACAAAATTTTTCACAGAAAAATTGCCGGCCTGGCTTTATGATACACTTTTATGGATAGGTTCATTTTGGTTTGCTTTTCTGATTTACTTTCTTCTTTCCGTAATCATTATTGATTTTGCTCGACTAATTAATTTATGGATTCATTTTATTCCAGGTGCTTTCTATAACAATTATGAACTAACAAAACAAGTTACAGCAGCAATCATAATTTTAACAGTTACCGCTCTTGTTATTTACGGATATGAAAACACAAGAATGCTATCTGTATTTACAAAGGAAATTTCTATCTCCAAAAAGTCCAGTAAATTGAATGAATTGAATATAGTTGCAGCATCAGATTTTCATTTGACACCTGTAAATGATGGAAAGCTGCTTAAAAAAATAGTTAATAAAATTAATGAATTGAAGCCTGATATTATATTACTTCCCGGTGATATAATTGATGATAAAGTTTTTATTCTTAAGGAAAGAAATATCTGTGATGAATTAATGAATTTAAAAGCAATACTTGGTGTGTACGCTTGTACAGGCAATCATGAATATATAAATGGTGTTGAAGAATCGGTTAACTATTTAAGAGAGTTAAAAATTAATGTACTCCGTGATTCAATGAAAAATATAAACAATGATTTTTATTTAATCGGACGCGAAGATAGAGAAATTGACAGATTTAGCAGCAAGCACAGAGCAAAGCTTGAAGACATATTAAAAAATGCGAATGAAAATATTCCGAAAATTCTCTTGGATCATACACCATTTAAATTAAACGAAGCAGAAGAAAATAATATTGATTTGCAATTATCCGGGCATACTCATCACGGACAATTTTTCCCCGGAAATTTAATCACAAAAATGATTTATGAGGTTAGCTGGGGTTATCTCAAAAAAAATCTAACACATTATTATGTAAGCTGCGGTGTAGGCACATGGGGACCACCGGTTAGGATTGGAAGTGTAAGCGAAATTGTAAATATTAAAATTAAATTTGTTGATTAAAAAATTAATTGATGTGCTGAATTATAGAATCTAGATGCAACAAGTGCCTTAATGAGAAAGATAACTTTACCGGTAAGACACTTAGAGCACCAAGGGTCATCAAGAATTTTTAAAACACAAATGATACCCCAAATTTAAATTGATCATAACTTAACGGTGCTTCAGTGTCAAATGGCCAATTCATTTTCTCCTGCCTCAACTCATAAATACCGTATGACAATGCATTTTTTAATACGAAGTTCGCAATTGGAGCTGCAAATGGCGATGACTTATAAATTGCATCTACAAATTCATCGAGTAGTGCCTGTCCAGACGCTTCTATTAAAACGCCTCCTGCCCATTTCCAAAATTTATGGCGCGGGAAAATAATTGACCGTTCATATTCCACATTCAAGCCTATATTTTCAGTGATTTGAAAGTTTATTCCTCCTTTGGAGCTTGTGCCAAATCGGAATGATTTGTTGAAACGATCAATCATGCTTCTGTCTGTTGAGTCGGATGGCTGATCTTCCATATTTAGTCTTGACCATATCAGCGAGTTTGAATAATATGGAACAAGTGCAGCGGGACCGAACTTGTAACCGAATGCATAAGTTCTTCCAACACCAATTCGCCACAAATCAGATTTTAAGCCTTCGCTGTTACCGCCAAGCTTTGTAGAAATGTTACTGACTGAAATAAACCTGTAGTTTAACTGGAAGATTGATTCCAGCCATTTCATCTTGTAATTTGTGTAGCCTAGCTGAAGTTCGAATAATTTGGGATCTGCAAATTTTCCTTTAAGATTATACAAACTCATATTCGACAGGCCGTAATTCAAAACGATTGTGGGCTGAGCATTCTGTAAAAAATCCATGGTGAAATCACCCCAATCGTCATTTATATTTTCTTCCCATTTTTTCCATTTTTGCCACTCATCTTCCGTTGATGATGAGTCAGCATTATTTTTTGCTAGCGCGATAGAAGCGCTGATCATAATAAAAAGTGCAATAAATTTCATAGTATTTATAAATAACATTTTTTTTCCTAACGTTTAATTGTATCCAATAAAAGTTCAACAAAAGTGCCATACAAAATTTGCAATAATAAAGTAAAAATTAAAATATTGTTTGATGAAAGGATAATTTACTATACAAACGGAATTATAAAATATACACTAAATTTTATTTGCCCGAATTTAATATAAAGACAATTTATTTTTTATAATTTCGTCAAGATATGAATGAAATTTTTGAGGAAGGTTTTTATACTTTGAAGCAACTTTTGTTTTCACTGACTCAAAGTCTTTATTTTCCAACTTCTTTATGTCGCTCTCAATATTATTAACGAACAACTGAATCTTGTTTTTAACTTTCTCTCTCACTTCCTCTTCATCGCTTGACGAAATAATTTCTACGGTTTTTATTAAATCAAAATCATTCTCAACCAAAACTTTTAAGGCAGCACCTCTAAAATTTTCAGAAACCAAAGTACGGCTAACATTACCTAATTCATTTGCTGTTTCAGTTATTGAAGAATGGGAAAATTTTTTTTCTCTCAATGAATCGAGCACCAAATCTTCAAAATTAAATTTAACTCCCTTAACAATTTCTTCCGGCAGATCGGCTAATTGTACAATTTTTCTATTTGCGGCTTTACAGAAAATTGAGGCACGTTTAATTACTGCCTCAAGTTCTCTTACATTTCCTTTCCATCCATATTCATTTAAAACTTCAGATGCAGCCTGAGATAATACAACTTCTGCGGATTCTCTTTCTAAAAACTTTTGAGCCAGAATCTCAATATCATCTTTTCTGTCTCTTAAAGGCGGGAGTTCTATTTTGATTACGTTTAATCTATAATAGAGATCTTCTCTAAACTTCTTTTCTTTGACTGACAATTCCAAATTTTTATTTGTAGCTGCAACTATTCTTAAATTAGTTTTTTGTGTAACTGAGGAACCTACTTTCTCGTATTCACCCGTCTGTATAACTCTTAATAATTTAACCTGGAAATTTTCATTTGTCTCGGCAATTTCATCAAGAAAAATTGTTCCGTTATCGGCTGCTTCAAACCTGCCAACTTTATCATTTAAAGCACCTGTAAATGCACCTTTAACATGACCAAATAGTTCACTCTCTAACAAAGATTCTGACAAAGCGCCACAGTTAACTGCAATAAATTTATTGTCTTTTCTTTTGCTTAAAGTATGAATTGCTCTTGCGACTAATTCTTTCCCGGTTCCGCTTTCACCAAGCACCAATATATTAGCTTCTTCAGGTGCTGTTTTGGTAATCAGATCAATAATTTTTATCATGATTTTTGAGCGATAGATTATTCCATAAAAATCTTTGACCTTCTCTCCGGATATTTTTTCAGCTTTTACTTCGTCCTCTTCATTAAGTCTTAATTTATCAATGTCTGATTTTAAAGATTTAATTTTATTGATTAAAGACCCGGGCTTTTCGCCCGGCACATCAAGTTCTTTTTGAAGTTTTTCTAATTCAACTTCTTTTTTAGTAAGATGGGATTTTAAAATTGACGCTTCATCTATTGCAGATTCAAACTTGTATTTTTTTTCCCGCATCCAATTTATTGAATCAGCTATGACCAAAAACAGAATAGGAATGATGAACCAGCTGTAAGCAAATTGCAATTCGTAAATTGAAAAGAGAAAAAAAGTCGGCACAATAAAAGCAAAAAATGCAATTGAATAGTGTTGGAGAAGTCTGGTAGTATTTCTTTTAATATTAAATAATATAAAGAATAGAAGAGTGAGCAGAAAAAATGCCTTGGAATAATTTATAAGACTATCATTAAGCGAATTATTATTTAATAAATTATCGAGTGCAAATGCATGAAGAGCTACACCGGGAAGATAATCATCAAAGATAGTTGTAATAGCAGGCGAAAGCTGACGATCACTAACACCGATAATTACAATTTTATCTTTTAAGTATTGTAAAGAAGAATCATTTTTTTGAAGCAACTCAAAAAATTCCAGCCAGCCGTAATTTTTAAACCTAGTCCAACTTGAATGAAAATTTACATTGATTAAAGAATTATCTTCTATGTCGAGTTCATTTACTTTCTTAGGACTTAGATTACTCAATTGGACACTAAAAGCTAATTCATGATTACGAAATGCCGTTATCTTAATCGGTATTTTAACCTTATCGTGATCTTTAATATAATTGATATGACCGGTTTCAATATTCTTATCCAAAAGTTTCGGGCTTGGATAACTTAGTGAATCCGTAACAAATCCATTGCCCGAAAATTTAATTTCACCAGCCAAAGAACTAAGCACTACATTGCCTGATTTTTGAATTTCCTTTGTCAATAATTGATCATACAAAGTTTGCGTTACTAATTTTGCGCTTAAAAAAATTTCTAACCCTACTTTTTTAACTCCCAGCCTTGTAAGACTATTAATAAGCAAAGCATAGTAACTTCTTTTTATTGGCCATTGTCCTAGTTTATCAATATCACTTTCCGTTAAATGAATTATAACAATGTTGGTATCGGGCATAGACTCGCCTTTAACATGATAGAACACATCTTCAATTTGATGATCTATATGTTTGTTCACTCCGCTAAATATAAACAGTACAACAACTGCTAATAAGAAAGTGAATAGTCGAATAAAAATTTTGGGCTGAACTGCAGATTTAAGGTCCATCAATTGTATAAATAATTTTTGATGTAACCCTACAAATATAAAATAACTTAATACAATAATAAGAAGATGCTGATAAATTATTTTAATTCAAATTCGACTAGATTATAATTGTTACATATGAATAATTAAAAAACAAGGATAGACTTAAATAAAGTTTAACAAAATTTTAGTGTAAGAAAAATGTGAGATTGTAGTTAATAAAATATAATCATTACCAAAAACGCTGCCATTTGTTATTTATTAAACGCAATATGATTTCAGTTGTACAAAGCTTGCCGATAACGCGGTGGTCTCTATTTGTTTTAATTTGATTTAAATAATTTTCCGTGAAGTAGTTCTGAATTAGTGAATCCTTAGAAAAGATTAATTCATCAATTAAATTTCTATGATTTACGTTGAGCCAGGTATTCCAGTCTTCAAGAGGTTTCTGGTCTCTATAAATAAAAGTATTACTTAATTTGTGGAGAACTTTTCTATAAAAGTAATATGATTTAAATGCAAATTGGCTATTTAGAACCACTTTGGGATTGGTCATACTTACAGTTGGAACTTTAAGCAATTCAGGTGCGAATTGTGAAATAAGATAAGATTGAAGCATAACAGAATTTCTAGACCCTCTTTTATAACCAGTATATTCAGAAAAAGAAAGAGAACTTTGTTCAATTGAAAATGATAAATTAATTATATCTAAATCCCAGGCTGGGGCTCTTAATGTTGAAAAACGTTCGGCAATTTTATATTCACCTGCGAAATAATTTGGATACATAATATAATTATTAAAAATCGAATGAGCTTCTGCCGACTGAAGATCTCCCAGTTCATTTTCTAGATAATTAAATTTACATCGAATATGATCCGAAATTTTTTGATAATCTACTTTAAATATTTCCTTAAAAGATTGATCATTTAAAGTTAAATTACCATTTCTGAAAGCATTTGCAATAGCGCTTGAAATTATACTTGCCCCACCAATATGTCCGCGAAACAGACCATCGTAATGTATTCCACTAATAATCGTTGAAAATTCAGAAAGTTCTGAATAAACTTTTAACAGAGTTGATCTTAGTATTCCCTGAAGCCCTGATGATAAATATATTGTTTCAAAAATCAAATTAGGTAATTCAGCCACAAATGCTTCATCAAATATAATTTCTCGATGTTTAATTTTCTCAGCCTTAACAACTTTCTTGGAGTATATCAAGTCCAGGCAATTTTTACCACCGTATGTATAAGCAGTTATATTATTTTTGTTTGGCGCCAATGCTAGATTTGTTCTTCCATCCCAACCTCCGGTTAATGCACATGCTATGTTGTCTGAACCTTCAAAATAAGCTGGCGCTCTTCTTGTAAATGTTTCTTTTGCAAACTTTAGCCCATCGCTTCCATGTAATAAAGGCTCTCTTTTACTAAATACATCAGCATATTTTCTTAAACTAATTTCATTGGTTTTGGAATTATATTCGATAATAGCTGAATAGGGGAGTCTATTAATATTCTTTAAAAATGTTTCGCCGTCTAATGGGAAATTGAAATACATATAATCATACAACCAATTTTCATTAAACTCGGTTTCATCCAGCAGCCTGCAGAATGATGATAATTCTGACGATATTATCAAGGTGTGATTAACAGAATGATAATAGATAGGATATTGCCCGCGCAAGTCGCCAATTATAAAAAATTTGTTTTCTTTTTTATTATGAACAACAATTGCGAAAATGCCGTTAAATTTTTTAAACTCTTCAAAATTCCTTGATTTAATAATGTCAATAATTTTTTGGAATGGAACGGACTTGTAATCTATTACTTCTCCAAGGAATAGTACGGACCAAAATTCATCGTTAAAATATCTATCGCCTTTTAGAGGTTCATCTATTAAATGTGTATATAAAAATATGGAATCATCCTCAACCTTTATTTTGACTTGTTCCTTGGGAGAACTTTCTACTATACTATCACTGAATAATTTGACATATGAGTCTGTAAAAGCTCTGCCTGAAGAAACAATAAATCTAGGCATGGTGTTTATCTCCCCAAATCCCTCTAAAAAATATTTGTGTATTACAACTTAATCTAAAATTATTTAATGAAATAGCAAAAATATTGTAAAAATTGTGATTCACCAAAATCGCCTCCATTTATTGTTTATTAATTTTAATATTATTTCAGTTGTACACAATTTCCCTATGGTGCGATAATTTCTCTGAGTTTTTATTCTATTTAAAAATTCCTGAGAATAATAATTTTGAATTAATGCTTCTTTCGAGAAGATTAGGTCGTCCACAAAAGTTTTATGATTTACATTCAACCAATTATTCCAATCTTCAAGAGGTTTTTGATCCCTTAGGAAAAGCATTTTGTCAATTTCATAAATCAATTTTCTATATTTAGAATATGCAGAAAAGGCAAAGTCGCCCTTTAAAACAGATTTTGGACTAACCATTTTAACTGGAGTTTTCATTAATTCCGGGGCAAATTGCGAAATTAAATATGATTGCAAAACCATTGTTTCTTTTGCCCCTCTTTTGTTGTAAACAAATTCTGAAAATGTTAATGTGCTTTGCTCAATTGAAAACGCTAAATCAATTATTTCATAATCCCAGGCAGGAACTCTTAATGTTGTAAATAATTCTGCCAACTTATACTCACCTAAAAAATTTTGTGGATCACAAACATAATTAGCAAATAACAAATGGTTTTCTGATGATTGAAAATCACCAAATTCATTTTCAATCAAACTGAGTTTGATTTTTATTTCATTATTATATTCACCATTTACATCAATAAAATCATTACTATCAACACTTGTATCAATTTTGCTATTACCTTTTTTAAATGCCTCAATAATATGTGTGGAAACTATACTTGGTCCGCCAATATTACCCCGGAATAATCCATCATAGCTTATTCCGCTAACCACTATAGGAAAATCTGAAAGCCGTGAATAGACATTTAATAAACTCGACCTAAGAATTGGTTGTGTTCCCGATGAAAGATAAACAGTCTCCAACATTTGATCGTTAAGATTCTTAACAAATTCATCATCGAAAGTGATTTCAAAATGGTTTGTCTTGATATCCCGAACTGCTTTTCTAGAAAAAATAAAATCGTTACAGTCTTTTCCACCATAAGTGTATGTCGTGATATTATTTCTATCAGGAGCAAGTGCTACATTTGTTCTTCCGTCCCAGCCGCCAGTTAAAGCGCAGGCTACATTATCAGAACCTTCAAAATATTTTGGAACCCGCTTACTAAATACTTCTTTAGCGTATTCCAACCCTTCTTTTCCGCTATATAAATTTTCCTTCCTTTCAAATAAGCCGCAATATTTTTTTAAGCTTAATTCTCTTGTCATGTTACAATAAACAAGTAAAGAGGAATGCGGCAGTCTTTTTACATTTTTTAGAAATGTCTCATCTCCTATCGGATAATGAAAAAACATATAATCATAAAGCCACTTTTCATTAAACTCTGCGGTATTTAATATTCTGCAAAAAGCTGAAAGTTCAGAGGATATAATTAAGGTTTCATTTTCTAAATAATAATAAATTGGATATTGGGATCTACGGTCGCTTATTATATAATATTTTTTAACTATTTTATTATATACAATTATTGCGAAAACACCGTTTAATTTTTTTAATTCATTGAAGTTTTGTGTATCTATAATTTCAATTATTTCTTTATAAGGAACGGATTCATAATCTATTAATTCTCCCGCAAGAAATACTGTCCAGTTTTCATCACTGAAATATCTTTGTCCTTTTAAAGGTTCATCAGTTAAATATGTAAATATCAGTGATGAACCACCTTCAGATTTAATTTGAATCTTTTCTTTTGAGGAAATTTCAACAAGACTTTCCTTAAATAATTCTATATCAAAATTACTTTGAGAATTCCCAATTGTTAAAACAAACCTGGCCATCTATAAAAAATTCATTTATTGTTAAAAAAATATGCTAGTTTTTTTGCGATGATTAAAAATTACAAATGATATGCCAGCAACCGAACGAATTAAATATCTTTATGAATATTAGTATTTCATCCAATTTAGCCATTTTATAAAAAAACCCGACTTCAAAACGAAGCCGGGTTATTAAAATAATACAATTTTTTGTATTAATGTTTTTTACGATTTTAAAATATATTTACAAAATATACTTACTTAAGTCTCTATCTTTTACGATCTTATCCAGTTTCTCCTTCACTGCTTTGCCGTCTATTTTCACTACTTCGGAAGGGATTTTATCAGGCACATCAAACAAAATTTCATCTAATAGGCTTGTTAGAATTGTATGCAACCTTCTTGCTCCAATGTTCTCAACATTTTCGTTAACTTCAGTAGCAATTCGTGCAATTTCCCTAATACCGCTTTCAGTAAATTTTAGTTTAACTCCTTCGGTTTCAAGCAAAGCGCTGTATTGTTTCAACAAAGCATTCTGTGGGGTTGTAAGAATTTTTATAAAATCCTCTTCGGTTAGGCTTTTCAATTCTACTCTGATTGGAAATCTACCTTGAAGTTCAGGAATTAAATCCGAAGGTTTAGATACATGGAAAGCACCTGATGCAATAAATAAAATATGATCTGTTCTGACTACTCCATATTTAGTATTCACGTTAGATCCTTCCACAATAGGAAGTAAATCTCTTTGAACACCTTCACGAGATACATCGGGGCCTTGAGATTTGCCGCCGCCGGCTACTTTATCAATTTCATCAATAAATACAATACCCGAATTTTCAACTCTCTCAATTGCTTCTCTTTGAACAGCATCCATATCAATTAATTTTTGAGCTTCTTCTTGCGCAATTATCTGCCGTGCTTCAGCAATCGAAGTTTTTCTTTTTTTCTTTTTCTTGGGCATCATGCTGCCGATTATTTCCTGGAAATTTATTCCCATATCATCTAGTCCCATCGGTCCTAAAACCTGCATACCAACCGCAGATTGTACCGATGCATCAAACTCAATCATCTTATCATCCATTTCACCGTTTTTTAATTTTAGCTTCATCCATTCACGCGTTTTTTGATTTTGATAATGCTCATCCTCCACTTCTTCATTCTCATCCGAATTAGTTTTTGCCACCTGTGTTTTTTTAACCGGGGGAATCAATATATCCAATATCTTTTCTTCCGCAAGAGCCTCAGCTTTATGCTGCACTTCCGCTGTTTTTTCTGATTTTACCAGATTCACGGCGAAGTCGGCTAAATCTCTAATCATCGATTCAACATCTCTTCCAACATAACCAACCTCAGTAAATTTTGAAGCTTCAACCTTAACAAAAGGAGCTTGTGCTAATTTGGCCAGCCGTCGCGCAATTTCAGTTTTACCAACACCGGTTGGGCCTATTAATATTATATTGTTGGGAAGTATTTCATCTTTAATTTCACCCTTAACTTGCTGTCTCCGCCACCTGTTTCTAAGGGCAATAGCTACAGCGCGTTTAGCCTCGTTTTGCCCGATTATATAATTGTTAAGCTCCTTCACAATTTGGGTGGGAGTTAATTCTTTCATCTCTATGTTTTCCATTTTTTTTCCGTTTTTATTTCTCAATTATTTCAACATTAATTTTATCATTGGTGTAAATGCAAATTTCCGAAGCAGTCAGTAATGCTTTTTCAACTATTTCTTTAGCTGAAAGACTGCTGTATTGCTTTAACATTTTAGCTGCTGCAAGCGCATACATTCCGCCTGAACCAATTGCTACTATTTGATCATCCGGTTCAATTACATCTCCATTTCCCGAAATAACCAAAGCTTTGTCTTCTGTAACTACTGCGAGCATGGCTTCAAGCTTTCTCAAATATTTATCGGTTCGCCAATCTTTAGTTAGTTCAACTGCAGCGCGGTGAACATTCCCTCTATATTGTTCAAGCTTGTCCTCAAATCGCTCCATTAAAGTAAAAGCATCTGCAGAAGCTCCGGCAAAACCGCAAAGTACTTTTCCATTAGAAATGCTTCTTATTTTTAATGCATTATGCTTCATAATTGTGTTGCCTAGTGAAACTTGTCCATCTCCACCTAATGCAGCAACTCCCTTATGTATTATTCCTAAAATTGTTGTTGATCTAATTTTATTTTCCATTTTGTTTAATTTCTCCTTTATCTTTCAAATATTTTTCGTTTGTAAATTCTTTTTTAAAATTATGGATTAACTTTCCGGCCACTTTCCCAAACCGGCACCCATTGAGTAAAATTAATTGTTGATGGAACTGCTGTAATCCTTCCGCCAAATCCCATGTTCCGGAAAACATAAGTTCTTAAATCCAATAATTGCAGCTTGTTAAATATCAGATTATTAATTGTAACACCATATTTATTAGCCAAAGCAGCCGTATTCTTAATAAAATATCCATTTAACTTGTGATAAAGAGCCTCCTTTTTCATTTCATCTTTTACCGAATCAAAAGGCGCTGTAATATTTTTTTCAGCATCTTTCTTTCCAATTAATTTTATAATTGAATATCCTTCATCAACTTTTAATGGACCGTAAACATCACCTATTTTCATATTGGCGGCAGTTTTACCTATTTCACCATACATGGTTGTAGGGAAAAATCCAAATTCTCCCCCATTCTCCCTTGTCCATTTTCTTTTAGTATAAATAGAAGCTAGCTTTTTAAAATCTACGCCATTTTTTAATTCGTCCAAAACCTTCTCCGCAACATTCAAACTATCAGTTAATATTTCAAGGATGTTTACCTGCGGCGAATTTTCAATTCCTGATTTACTTTTATTTAAATAATATTGATATGCCTCATCATCTGTTATTTTTGTTGAATCAACTGTTCTTTGCTGATATAATTTAGCAAGATAATTCTGCCTCCACATTTCAATTTTCGATTGAACTTTAGGTAAATTCTGAAGTCCTCTTTTATAACCTTCTCTTGAAAGTAATTCATCTTCAATAAAAGATTTTACACGTAAATGTAATTTTGAAGAGATAGTATTTTTATCCACTTGCTTTGAATTAAAACCATCAAAATATAATTGGTTTATAAAATCTTCCGCTGTTACCGGATTTTTTTTAAATTCAATAAATGTTTTGTGAAGCATTCCATTCCCTAAATCCGATTCCAGTTTTTCAAAATCTTCCTTTTCGAAACTAATATCCTGACTATCGGGAATTGCTTGTTTTGTTTTCCTGTCACTTAAAATACCGGAGAGCAAATCTGAAATTTGCCAAAAAATTTCGCCATCAGTCTTTACCTGCTTATCAGTAAAAAACTTTTTCATAAAATTGTTATATGCAATATCTGCTTTTCTGCCTTCAATTATTTTTTTAACTTTTTGCATGACAGCTCTCATATCTTCAGACTTATAAGATCTGTTCTTTACATCATTAATCTTAAAGATCATCCAGGCATTCCCAGCTTTGAATGGTTCCGTATACTCTCCAACTTTCAATCTATAAAATAAATTTTCAATATTTGCATCAATTTCACCATATTTAACAACTCCAGTATCAACAGTTAAATTATGATCTTTACTCAAAGAATCAAATGGAATTCCTGACTTAAGCATTTTATAATCATTAAAAATTTTATTCGAATCCTCATCCATCATGCTAATAACATATAAATCTGAAAAATATTTTTTCAAGCCTCTATTAATTTCCTTGTTAGTTGCTTCCGCTTTACTTCCTATTTCAATCTTGTATAATGCATCCCGCACATACATTTTTTCAACTCTCTTATAAGCAGTTTGTGAAATTAAAGCAGTGTCGAGATTTTCATGTTCGGCTTCAAGTGCCCAAAGTTTTTCTGCAATTAAAGAATAGAGTAAATTATATTTATTTAAAGATTGATCGGATTTTGTAAGCTGCGGAACCAACTCATATCTATCAACAAATTCTTCTTTTGTAATTTTTAACGGGCCCACTTTTGCTATTATACTATCCTGAGCAAAAATATTGGTCGTAATTACTAAGACGAATATGACACAAATATATTTTAAATAAAATGAATTAACTTTATCAACCGGTTGTATTGTTATTCCGGTAAGGTTGCAAAATACTTGCGGGAAATATTCTTGGAACTTTGTTTTGATAATCTTTATAAACTTCGCCAAAATTTTCTACTAATTTTTTCTCTTCATAAATTGAACCTATGTAAAAATAAGCAAGTGAGCAGATAAAAACTGTTACATAAAACAAATCCATTATTGGCCGTAATAATAAAAACAGTATGCTGAAAAAATAAACCGGGTGCCTGCTGTATTTGTATGGACCTGATATTTTTAATGTTAATTTTTCATCAAGCTCATCGGCATTGTAATCTTTATTTAAATATCTTTTTATCTGTCTTATCCCAAGAAACTCATTTCCGGAAAAATAATTAAATGACCAGAATAATCCAGCAAGACTTAAAAATTGAGGAATTAAAATAATGATGTCATAAGGGCTTGGTAAGTCATAAATTACTATATCAGGCTTGGGAGAAATCTCAAAGAGAAAATACAAAGTAAAAAGAGAAACTAAATTATAGCCCAACCGGTAAAAAGCAATTTTATTTCCCAGTTTTGGAACTAAAAACCGTTTGAATTTATTAGAAGCTAAAAGAGAATGCGTGTAACCGAAAATAAAGAACAAAAATATTATTATAATAACATCAAGAACATAATCGATCATAGTTCTCTTCTTAGCCTGGCAATCGGGAGCCTTAGCTGCTCGCGGTACTTTGCAACAGTTCGTCTGGCAATATGAATACCTTCATCATTCAACATTTCGGCTAATTTATCATCACTGAATGGCGATTTTTTATCTTCGGCTTCTATAATTTCTTTTAATCTCTCTTTGATATGTTTGTTTGAAACTTCTTCGCCGGAATCGGTGATTAACCCTTCACTGAAGAAATATTTTAATTCGTGAATTCCCATGGGACTTTGAACATATTTACCATTAACCACGCGGCTTATAGTGGAGATATCCATCATAATTTCTTCAGCAATATCTTTGTAGATCATTGGCCTTAAAAATTTAGGGCCTTTGTCAAAAAACTCATACTGTTTTTCGAGAATTGCACGCATAATTTTCATTAAAGTTTCCCTGCGCTGCTGAATACAAGCAATAAACCACTTTGCCGATTCAAATTTCTCTCTTAAAAACTTATAAGTATTTTTTTCTCTATCATTCTTTTTTGCTTTTTTGGTCGTATCGATCATTTCGAGATATGTTCTGCTTATAGTAACGGAAGGAAGGCTTTTATCATTTAAAGTTATTACAAAATTATCATCTACTTTCTCTATTAAAAAGTCAGGAGTAATTTGGTTTAGCTCATCACTTTCAATATTTCCTTCACCGGGTTTTGGATTTAAATGCTGAATAAGATCGATAGTAGCTTTTAATGATTCATCTGTCAATTCCATTTTTTGTTTCAGTGCATCAAATCTTCTCTTTGTAAAATCATCAAAGTGAAGAACTAACATTTGTTCAGCCAAATAAGTGTAATAAGTATCAAAATTAGAATTACGCAATTGGATAAGCAGGCACTCCTTTAAGCTTCGAGCAGCGATTCCTAATGGATCAAACTTTTGAATTTTTTCTAAAAGCTTTTCGGCTTTTTCTGCAGTAATATAAATATGTTCAAATAATTCAAGTTCAGTTAAAATATCAGGTAAACTTCTTTTTAAATAACCATCATCATCGAGGTTACCAATTATTTCTTGACCCAAAGTAAAACAATCTTCATCAAGCTCCATCATTCTTAATTGATTTGTTAAGTATTCGGTTAATGATTCTTTAGCAGGAGTTAATGGCTGATAAACTTCATCATCTCCGCTTCTGTTAACCCTGTCTGATGAATCATACTCATCATTCATGAAGTCTTCTAATTCGAATTCTTCCTTACTACTATCGTATTCTTCGTATTCATCTTCGGATGATTCGTCTTTTTCTTTTTCCTGAGTCAATTCCATTTCGCCTTCCATAACCTCTTCAAGCACGGGGTTTATTTCCAGCTCATTTTTAATTCTCTGCTCAAGTGCCATAGTATTTAATTGCAGAAGCTTTTGATATTGAATCTGCTGGGGCGAAAGCTTTTGCTGCTGCGATAATCTTTGATGTAATGATAACATATTACTTACCGATAATCTCCTTTAGTTTAACATACCATTTATTACCATATTGTCGAATCAACGATTCTTGACAGAAATCAACAATTTTAATCTGTTTATTTTTTCCATTTTTTAGTGCAGGTTCACATTCACTGAAATTTTCGTACCGTAAAATCTCACCGCCCAAATTGGAAACTCTAATCGGGAATAAATGACAGGAAATAGGCTTTTTGAAATCAATTTTCCCATCATTAAACGCTTTTTCAATGCCGCATTTGGCTATATTTCCTTCAAAATAAACAAAAACACAAGCTTTATGATCAATACTACTTGTCATCAATTCATTATCGTAAACTTCATAAAATCCATTTATATCAATCTCCTTCTGATGACGGGGAGGAAGATATTCTTTTACAACAGGTAAAATTTCCTCAATTTTTTCAACTTCTTCCTGAAGTAACGGTGCTCCATACTTGCTTTCCATTGTACAGCAGGCACCTTTGCACTTTTCCAAGTCGCACGCAAAATGTGTTTCAACTATCTCAGACCTTACTAAAACTTCGTCGACCGGTATTATATTACTAACAAACATTAACCATCATTGGAATAATTTTTGTACCAAACATAATAATTTGAAATTTAAGTTGAAAGATGTTTTTGGCTTATATTTTGATGATTATGATTTTTTACTGCTAATCATAAAAATTGATTTCCTTTCTCCATTCCCCTTTATCTCACATTGGGTTATTTTTGAAGAAATAAAAATTTCATTAAATCTATCTATTAATAAAATGAATTTTTCCGGAAAAGTTATATTACTAACAGGGGCATCAAGCGGAATTGGTTTAGCACTTGCCGAAGAATTATCAAAACAAAAATGCAAGCTTGCAATCCTCGCAAGAAGAAAAGATAGATTAGACCAAATTGCAGACAATCTGAAAAATAATGGAAGTGAGATTCTCCCAATTAAATGTGATGTAACTAGTCAATCCGATTTAAAAAATTCAATCAATATAATCAAAGAAAAATTTGGCGATATCGATATTGCAATTTTAAATGCTGGAACAAGCAAAAGGGTTTTAGCGGAAAATGCTGAGCCTTCAGCCGGGAAGGAAATTTTTGATGTTAACGTTTTTGGGATAATCAACTTTGTAACTGAACTTGTCGAAAATTTCAAGGTAAGAAGAAACGGAATTATAGTCGGAGTCTCCAGTTTATCTGATGTGCGCGGTTTTCCCAAAAGCGGTTTGTACTGCGCAAGCAAATCTGCGGCATCTACTTTTTTAGAGAGCCTAAGAGTTGAACTTTCACCTTTTAATATTAAAGTTTTAACTGTAAAGCCAGGTTACGTTAAAACACCGATGACAGATAAAAATGAATTTCCAATGCCATTCTTAATGCAAGCAAACAAAGCTGCTAAGATTATTTTAAAAGGGATAAAAAAAGAAAAGAAAATAATTCAATTCCCATTGCCCATTGTTTTGGGGACAAAATTAATCCGATTAATTCCAAATTTTATGTTCGATTATTTTACTTTGCGCCACTTAAAAAAGTACAATTGAGAATACGGCATTTGCTATAATTAAATTGAACGCTTAATTTCAAATTAAATTAAATTATTTTACGAATTTTTAAACAACATTTGAAAACATTTCTATTTCTCATAATAATCGGCTCACTCAACTTTGTTTATTCGCAGAGTGATTCTTCCGTCATCTTCAGCGAAGTAATGTTTAATCCAACCAGCGGCAATAATGAATTTATTGAACTGTATAATACAAGTGAGACCGATACGATTGATTTAAAGAACTTTAAAATAAAATATCAAACGTCAACTCCCGACTTAATTGTTGCAACAAATGACTCCACATTATTAGCACCTAAAAGTTATGCGGTTATCTTTCAGGGAAATTACGATTTTCAAAATGGAATTTATAACTCCTTAATTCCATCAAACACTTTAACATTAAAAATTGATAATAACTCATTTGGCTCGTCCGGCATGGCAAACACATCTGACAGGACTCTATTCCTGCTAAATTCTTTAGACGATACTCTTTCAGCTTACACTTATTCTGCAAATAATAGCGCTGGCATTTCAGATGAAAAAATATCATTGACGTATGATAACACAGGTTCAAACTGGGCTAACTCACATTTAATGAATGGAACACCTGGATTTAAAAATTCTGTAACGCCAATCGATTATGATTTATATTTATCTTCAATTACTATTTCTCCAAAACAACCAATTGATGGAGACGATGTAATTGTAACTGCAAAAATTGAAAATATCGGTTTGCAAACTGCTGATAATTATACGGTTCAAATTTATTATGATCTCAATTCTGATTCTGTTGGAACTGCAAGTGAATTAATTTTCAATCAACAATTTTCAAGCTTATCTGCCGGCGATTCAAATACCGCTTCTGTGTTGATGAATTCTCTTTCACCTAAAACCTACAACATTATTTCCAAAGTCATTTTTCCAAATGATGAAGATACATCCAATAATTCAAAATATTTTTCTTTTTCTGTTACACCTCCAGGAAATAATTATAATGATATTGTCATTAATGAAATAATGTATGCACCATCTTCAGGTGAACCGGAATGGATGGAAATTTATAATAGATCATCAGCGACAATCAATTTAAAAGGATTGTCAGTTTCGGATAATTCGACTAAAGTTAAAGTAATCCAAAATAATTTTAATCTGGATGCAAACAGCTATCTAGTTATAAGCAAAGATTCTTCAATCTTAAATTTCTATAATGTTGGATCTCAAATTATAGTTTCCACTTTCCCGTCATTAAATAATACCGGCGATGCAGTTGTTATTAAAGATTCATTAAATGTGGTTTTAGACAGCCTTGAATATCTTCCGGGCTGGGGCGGTTCAACGGGCGGCAAATCTTTAGAGCGAATTTCAATAAATGAAAGCAGTACTATTCAATCAAATTGGGGAACATCGCAAAGCTTGAAAAAAGCTACCCCTGGAAAAGTAAATTCAATAACTCCCAAAAATAATGACTTAAAAATTCTTTCATTCAAACCTGAAAAAGATTTTGCAATTATAGGTGAGTCAATAAATTTTCAAATTAAAATAAAAAATGCTGGACTTTCTCCGCCTAATAATTTTCAGATTTTATTCTATAAAGACTTAAATAAAGATTCTATTCCGCAGCCAAATGAATTGATTTCAAATTTGTCCGGAAATTCAATTCAACCCAATGACAGTGCAATTTATACGGTTTCTACAAATAATTTTGAAAATGGTGTTAATTCATTTATTGCAAAAATTAATTTCACGGACGATGAAGACACTACAAATAATTTTGCAATTACAAAAAACTCAGCGGCACAAATAAATGAAGGAAGAAATGATATTGTTATTAATGAATTTATGTATGCCCCAACTTCACCTCAGCCTGAATGGATTGAAATTTTTAATCGAAGTGACAAAATAATAAATCTAAAAAATTATAAAATCGCCGACGAGAATGACACAGTTGTGGTGGTAAAAAATTCTATAACACTCAATCCAAAAGAATATTTTGTTATTACAAAAGACAGCTCGATTAAAAATTATTATAATTTAAAATCAAAATTTATTAATGCTAGTTTTCCTGCACTTAATAACAGCGGAGATAGAATTATTCTAATTGATTCACTAAATAGAACAATTGATTCACTCGAATATCTTTTTACCTGGGGCGGAAGCAACGGCAAGTCACTTGAAAGAAAAGAACCGGACAGTTTATCAACTAATTCATCAAATTGGGCAACATCTATCAGCCCATTCAAAGCAACTCCCGGAGAAATAAATTCCGTCACCCAAAAAGATTTTGACATTGCTGTTTCAAAAATAAATTTCACTCCCGGTAAACCGTATTTCGGTGATGATGTTAATATTTCCGCAGTAATTAAAAATGTTGGGAAAAATAATTCAAGCTTCAATGTTTTTCTGTATGAAGACACGAACATTGATTCAATCCCGGATTTGAATTTAGAAAATAAATTAAACATCAACATAGGAGTTAATGATTCATCGATCATCACTTTTGATTATGTAATTAAAAATATTCAGACTAAAAAAAGATTTTTTGTTAAAGCTGAATTATCCGGCGACCAGGATACAACAAATAATATTCTATCAGGGGATATTCAGCCCGGTTATTCTTCGTCATCAATAATTATAAATGAAATTATGTATGATCCAGCCCCGAATGAACCCGAATGGATTGAGCTTGTGAATAATTCCAACCAGGATATTAATATTAAAAATTGGAGTATCAGTGATTTACTCCCGTCGCCCACCAAAAATATTATTACAAATAAAGAAGTATTAATTAAGCCGGATGAATACTTTATAATCGCAAAGGATACTTCTTTCTATTCTTACTATCCAGATGTTCTTACAAAAATATTCATAGCAAATTTCGGAACATTGGGAAATACTAACGACGGAGTAATCTTATACGATTTTAGAGATGAAGTAATTGACAGCATAAGCTACAATTCTTCATGGGGCGGAGGAAATGATTTTTCGATGGAAAGGATTTCTTTTAATGGACTTACGAATGACAGTACAAATTGGATAACATCTTTAAGCAAAAGTAAAAGTACTCCCGGTAAATTAAACTCTATAAATACTTTCAAACCATTTAAAAGAAACGATTTAGTAATTAATGAAATTATGTACGATCCCGATATAGACAACTGCGAGTTTATTGAGTTTTATAATTTGAGCAATGATACGGTTGACATTGGCGGCTGGCAAATTGAAGATGAAAATGGAAATAGTTTCAAATTATCTAACATGGGTTTTTCTATTCCTTCCAATTCATATTTTGTTCTTGCTGCTGACTCATTAATTAATTCTAAATATAATTTTGATGATTATCACCTAAAAACAATTTTACATTTATCATCTCTTGGTTTAACAAACTCGGGCGAATTGATATTACTGAAAGATTTATTTGGTAACACAATTGATTCAATTCGTTATTATGACGGATGGCAGAATCAAAATTTTATTTCAACAAAAAATATTTCACTTGAAAGAATAAATCCTTCTTTAAATGGTAATGACCAATTCAATTGGAGCAGCTCAGTTAATACAAACGGTGCTACACCCGGATTACAAAACAGTATTTTTACAAAGGAGAAAAACAGCCAATCTAATATTTCTGTTTCCCCAAATCCATTTTCTCCTGACAATGACGGCTTCGAGGATTTTACAATTATAAGTTATAAACTGACCCAGCCAATTGCACAAATCAGGGCTAAAGTATTTGACAGCAAAGGAAGATTAGTTCGAACAATTTCCAACAATCAGGCAAGCGGGGAAAGAGGATCTATAATTTTTGACGGCATGGATGGCACAAATCATAGCCTAAGAATTGGAATATATATTATACTTATTGAGGCTTTAAATGCTAACTCAGGAGTTGTAGAAACTTTAAAAACAACTGTGGTTGTTGCAAGAAAACTATAAAATTTTTTCTAAAACGAAAAAAATAAGCATCTTCCTAATTCATAAAACTTTCCTCATTAAATCCGCTTCTTTTTAAATTGTTTGTTAATAAGGTATATTTTACCCCAGGCTATATTTTATTAGGCTAAATTTAATTTTTACCTAATATTGTTTTTTAATTAGAAATTATTTAAATAGTAATTAAGGAGCGGCTGATTTTATTTGCCATCAAGCAATATTTTCGTATTAAAGAATAAATTTTCGCATGTGTGGAAAAACACAACGCGAATGTTTAATATTTTTCAATTTTATGTTAGAAATCGGATGGCACAATCATTGAATCACTACTCCAGACCAAAAAATACTGCTATGTAATTTTCGGGAGTTATTAAATGAAAAATTTTGAGGGATCTGTATTAACGGGAATCTTTAACGGCATAATGATAGAAATTGGTTTCGTAATGGCAATCATATTTATAATTAAGCTATTTTGATTTCATTATTTGAGCACTTTAAAAGCTAATTGCTTTTTTGTACATCTTCTAACATTTATTGAAGCCGCATTAACTGCGGCTTTTTTAATAAAAAACCTTCAACAAATTTATTCCAATTTTTAATACCACTATATTTACAACTAATTCTTACTAAGATTTCAAAATTCTTTTTGGATTTCAGTGGTATTAATTTTAATTTCAGGTGTTGACTTTGGGGACACAAACCTTATTCAATAAGTAAAAATATAAATAATATTAGTCTTCAAATCAAACAAGACTAAGAGAGGGAAAGGACAAAATGAATAAACAGCTGCTTATCAATAAAAAAATTTTATTGATATTTGTTTTACTATTTCTGTCTTCATGCAAATCACAAAATTCTAAAAGATATATAAATAACAAAGATAGTTTTTCAATTGAATTTCCTGCAAACTGGGAGGTGAAAGAAAATTATTTTAGAACCACAGTAATGGCTTTAAGCCCTCTTGAAAATAGCAGCGATAATTTTAGAGAAAATGTAAATGTGGTTGTTGAAACAATTCCACCCGGAACAAGCCTAAATGAATATTTCAGCAGTTCTATAAAAAACATGAGGCAATTAAATAAATTTAATGATGAGTTTAGCGGCATTGAAAAATTCGGCAAAGCTGAAACAAAGTGGCTGTACTATACTCACGAAATGGATGCATACAAATTTAAAGTAATTTTGTATCAGCTTGTAAAAGGAAACAAAGGGTATTCAATTACATGTACGGCAAAGGCGGAGGATTTTGATAAATTCAAAAATCAATTTAAAAACATTGCTTCGACGTTTAAAATGGAATAACGCCGGATATCAAATTATAAACATTAAGTGAGAGATTAAGTGGTACTATTTGGTATTTTAAAGCTTGTCGGCGCATTAGGTTTTTTCATTTACGGAATGAAAATAATGAGCGAGGGCATTCAAAAAGTTGCCGGCAATAAAATGCGGCAGGTACTAAGTGCCATGACGACCAATAGATTTACAGGCGTGCTGACGGGATTTCTTGTTACCAGTGTTATTCAATCATCCTCCGCAACTACTGTTATGATTGTAAGCTTTGTAAATGCCGGACTGTTAAAGCTTAAGCAAGCCATAAGCGTAATTATGGGGGCGAATATAGGCACAACAGTTACTGCGGTGCTGGTTATTGTTTTTGGTTTTTCTAAAATAAGTGTTGCTTCCTATTCCCTTCCGATCATTGCAATCGCGTTTCCATTAACATTTGCACGCAGCAACAAATTAAAATCATGGGGAGAATTTTTAATTGGTTTTGCAATTTTGTTTATGGGCCTTGAAGCCTTAAAAGATTCTGTACCGCAAATTAGCCCGGACATGCTTGCCCATCTTAAAGGGTTGACCAATATGGGCATCTTTTCAACCTTATTATTTATTTTGATAGGATCTTTGTTTACGATGATTGTGCAATCATCAAGTGCCGCAATGGCTTTAACTTTAGTGATGTGCGAAAACGGATGGATTTCATTTGATATTGCCGCGGCAATTGTTTTAGGTGAAAATATAGGAACCACAATTACAGCAAACATTGCAGCTATAGTTACAAATACTCAATCAAAAAGAGCAGCGCGAGCACATTTTATATTTAACGTTTTCGGTGTTTTGTGGATGTTAATTGTATTCCCATTTTATCTTCAAGGCATAGATAAAATAATGGTCAACACAGCAGCAGGCTCGCCATTCACAAACTTTCATGCAATAAAATGGTCGTTAACACTTTTTCATATTTCATTTAATATTATAAACACATTACTGTTAGTCTGGTTCATTCCTCAAATTGTTAAGATTGTTAAGATTATGGTTCCTTCAAAAGATACAGACGAGGAATATCACCTGGAGTATATCGGTACGGGATTAATGAAAACCTCCGAGCTTTCTTTACTTGAAGCACAAAAAGAAGTAGCAAAGTTTGGGAAAATTGTTTCTAAAATGTCAGGTTATGTGCAGAACTTATTAGAAGGCGAACAAAATAATAAGAGGCATAAGTTATTTGATAAAATTTTGAAGTACGAACAAATTACCGATAGAGTTGAAGTTGAAGTTGTTAATTACCTTGCTAAAATTTCGGAAGGAAGATTAAGCAAAGATGCCTCGAACAAAGTTAGAAGCATCCTAAGCATTGTGAGCGACCTGGAAAGAATAGGAGATATTTTTTATCAGATGTCGCGTTCTATCGAAAAAATGGATGAAGATAATATTCTATTTACAGAAATGCAGCTTGCAAATATGAAAGCTTTATTTGTTCAGCTTGACCAGGCTTTATCCATTATGCATGACAATTTAAAAACGCCTTATGAAAAAGTGGAATATGAAATTGCCCAGGCAAAAGAGCTTGAAATTAACGAGATGAGAAATAAATTAAGGAAAGAATATTTTCAAGATATTGAGAAGGGTGATTACAATTTAAAAAGCGGAATGATATACAACGATATTTTTAATTCGTGTGAAAAAGTAGGTGACCATATAATTAATGTTACCGAAGCAATATTAGAAGATTATAATGAAAAAGTTCTTAACTAAATTATTAATTTATCAATGGGGTAAAAATGCTTAAAGAATCTTTTATTGAGTTATTCGACCGCGATCTAAAAAAACTTAAAGATGAAATATCTTTATTTCAGGATGAAAAAAACCTATGGAAAATTTCCGGTACAATAAAAAATACAGCAGGTAATTTATGCCTGCATCTTTGCGGCAACTTAAAAACTTTTATTGGTGCTAATCTTGGGAATAGCGGTTATGTCCGAAACCGTGAAAAAGAATTTTCCAGCACAAATATTTCGAGGGAAGATTTAATTGAAAATATAGATGAAACTATTGAAGCTGTTAATTCTGCTTTAACATCTCTTGACGAGAAAGAATTGGATATTATTTATCCCCAGGATTTTTTGAAAAAGAATGTAAGTACAGCTTTTTTCCTGGTTCATTTAATAGGGCATTTGAATTATCATCTTGGACAGATAAACTATCTTCGCAGGCTGATAGATTAAAAATACCATCAATTATCCTTTTTAATTGTCTTACCTTTGCGTAATTTTTTATACTATAATTACGTATTCATGTTTGAATTTATTGAGTTGCAAGGGACGTAAATTTGCGTCCCCTACTATTTCAAGGTAGTACTTTTTAAAACCACTTATTTATAAATCAATATTTAACTATCCGCTATGAAAAACTTAAAACTATTTGCCTGCATTTTGTGCCTCTCTTTTTTATTCACAACAAACAATTTTTCTCAGCAAAAAACTGGTGAAGATTTTTTAGATAACGCAATTGATACAACAGTTAATCCGGGAGCTGATTTCTTTAAGTACGCAACCGGTAAATGGGAAAAAGAAAACCCGATTCCTAAATCAGAAAAATATTGGGGGTTGCCAAATTTAGTAAATGAAGAAACTTACGGCCAGGTAAAAGGTATTTTACGGGAAGCTGAAAATTCAAATGCTTCTGCCGGCAGTAATGAACAAAAAATCGGTGATTTCTATTTTACCGGTATGGATACAACTGACATAGAAAAACTTGGTTACTCCCCCATCCAACCTGAGCTTGACAAAATTAATTCCATTACAACCAACAAGGATTTATTTGAAACTGCGGCAATGCTTCATAGAGAAGGCGTAAGCGTTATGTTTGAAATTTTTGTTGATCAAGATGCTAAGAACAGCCGGCAATATACATTGCACATTTGGCAGGGCGGATTGGGTTTGCCGAACAGAGAATATTATTTCAGGCAGGATGACCGCACTGAAAATATCAGAGCTGAATATAAAAAATATATCAATAACATGTTAAGCCTGATAGGCGACAAACCAGATGATAAGGTAAATGAAGAAAACCCGGTTTACCAGATTGAAAATTTTCTGGCAGATTCATGCAGAAAGCTTGAAGATTTAAGAGACCCTTATGCGAATTACAATAAAATGTCAATTGATGAACTCGAAAACAAAACTCCTTCAATTGATTGGACAACATTGCTTACTGATATGGGTGTAAAAGAAGTTGATTCAGTTGTTGTCGGCCAGCCGGAATTTTTTAATGCCTTAAATGAAGCCGTTAATAAATTTGATTTAAATCAATGGAAAGAATATTTCAAATCTCATCTTATAAATGATTATGCAAATACACTCAACAATAAAATAGATAAAGAGAATTTTTATTTTAGAGGAACTGTGATGTCTGGTGTTAAAGAGCAAAAGCCCAGATGGAAACGAATTCAGGATGCAACAGAGGATGCAATGGGTGAATTGTTAGGTCAGATTTATGTGGAAAAATATTATTCGCCAAAAACAAAAAAACGCTATGAAAAGATTGTCGATAATATAATTGATGCATTTGCAAACAGAATTAAAAATTTAGATTGGATGAGCAATTCAACTAAACAAAAAGCCCTGGTTAAGTTATATAAGATTACAAAAAAAGTTGGTTACCCGGATAAATGGAAAGATTTTTCTAAGCTTACAATTAAAAAAGATTCTTACGTAAGAAATATGATACGAGCAAATGAATTTTGGTTTGATAGAAATATAAATAAGCTTGGGAAACCGGTTGATAAATTAGAATGGGATATGACTCCGCAAACATGGAACGCATATTACAATCCATATAATAATGAAATTGTACTTCCGGCTGCCGCTTTCATTGTTCCCGGCGTTCCCGATTCCCTTGTTGATGATGCCGTTGCTTATGCTTATGCAGGCGCATCTACCATCGGGCATGAATTAACTCACGGCTTTGATGATGAAGGAAGGCTTTTTGATGCCGAAGGAAATTTAAATAATTGGTGGACAAAGGAAGACGAAGAAAAGTTTAACAAAAAAACCAAGTTGATGGTTGAACAATTTGATAATTATGTAGTGCTTGACAGTATGCATATAAACGGCAAAGCAACGCTGGGTGAAAATATTGCCGATCTCGGCGGCATAATGATTGGATGGGATGCATTCCAAAAAACAGATCAATTTAAGGAAGGTAAAAAAATAGGCGGGCTAACTCCTGCACAAAGATTTTGGCTGGGTTATGCTTATTCATGGCTGGGACACACAAGGCCGGAAGCATTGGCACATCAGGTTTTAACAGATGTGCATTCTCCAAATTTTCTGCGTGTAAACGGCCCGTTTAGCGATGCGCCAGGTTTCTATGAAACTTTTAATATTAAACCGGGACAAGCAATGTGGAGGCCTAAGGATAAAAGGGTTAGGATTTGGTAGAGGTTTTTTTTGACGAGCGATGCGTGACAAAAATAAATGTCAGGCTGAGCATGTCGAAGACTGAAGGTTACTATTGACAATAATTCTTCACATTTCGACAGGCTCAGTGTGACATGAACTATGTGTGACAAGGACTCAATATGACAATCAATTTATCTTTTAATTATAATATTATTTAAGTATGAAAAATTATTTCGTTTACATTGTTCTATGTTCAGATGAAAGTTACTATACTGGTATAACTTCAAATTTAGAGGTAAGAATATTTAAACATAATAAAGGAATATTTAAAGGTTATACAAGTTCAAGACTTCCTGTAAAATTAGTTTATTCAAACCGATTTACCAATGTAAATGATGCTATTCATGCTGAGAAGCAAATAAAAGGTTGGAGCAGAGCTAAAAAAGAAGCACTTATAAGAGGAGATTTTGATGAATTGGTTATGCTTTCTAAATCTAATGATCCTGAACGTCACACTTCGACAGGCTCAGTGTGACATGAACTCTGTGTGACAAGGACAATGTCAGGCTTAGCAGGTTGAAGACTGAATGTTGCTATTGACAATAACTCTTCACATTTCGACAGG
>CAZRMA010000007.1:0-3306 GCA_964600655.1 uncultured Ignavibacteriaceae bacterium | reverse complement strand
GTGTGACAGTAAAATTAGTTCTGCAACACTCTCTACCGGTACGCCGCAACGTTATATTGTTTGATAAATTAAAGTAGGGATTTATAATTTCGAGCGCCGTGTAAAATTCTATGAATAAGAATTGTCCTTTTTTCTATTGTGTAAAAGATGATATAATTTTGAACAATTATGTACCTGTATCCAAGTTTTTTGATATCCTCATCTCTTGGCACTCTTCCCAGAAAAGGACTAACCGAAAGTAGGTCTAAATTCTTTTCAATTTTGGTTGCGATTGCTTCAGCAGCAGTCGGATTATCTTCTGCAATAAACATTACGATTTCCTTAAAATCTTCTTCCGCAATTTTGAGAAGTCGAATTTGAAATTTATCTGCCGGCATTAATTGTAGTCCTAATATTTGCCATAACTTGTTTTAATGTTTGTCCTTTATCGCCATCAGCCTTTTGGTTTTGCGCAACAGATAGTTTCCCTAGTAAATCAATTTTTAATTGCATTTTAGAATAATGAGACATAGACATAACAACTAAATCGCCTTCTCCATTTTTTGTAATGAAAATAGGTTCATTAGAATTATGTGCTAATTCAGAAATCTCATTTGACTTATTTCTTAAATCAGATATAGGTTTTATTATTGGCATTTTTGCTCCTTTGTTAATGTCAAAATTATATCATTATTATGATAGAAGCAACAGAAATACTAAACGCAATATAAAGCGAGGCTCATGGCTGTTATTAGATGCTGAATCAAGTTCAGCATGACATGAACACAATGTAACAAGGACAAAGTCAGGCTCAGCAGGTTGAAGACTGAATGTTGCTATTGACAATAACTCTTCACATTTCGACAGGCTCAATGTGACATGAACTTAGTGTGACAAAGAGAATGTCAGGCTGAGCATGTCGAAGACTGAATGTTACCCTTGACAATAACTCTTCACACCTGCCTGCCGGTAGGCAAGCTTCGACAGGCTCAGTGTGACATGTCAAAAACAAAAGTGAAATATTTCGAATTGTTCTAGATTGCAAGCCTTGAGATTCTTCCCCCAATAGTGAGTCGGGGTCAGAATGACGGTTTTGTGTAACATCAGTTAATAATGTAAATTTAAAGAAATGAAGTTAGAATATGCGGTTGAACTGATTTCGTACTCATCAAATGATACAGAAACCTGGGCAGATTTAGGCTGCGGAACGGGAACTTTCACTTTAGCACTTGCAACTCAGTTGGAAGCAGGAAGCATAATTTATGCAGTTGATAAAAGTCGGCAGGCACTTAACAGAATTCCTGATGAATATAATTCAAATAACATAATCAAATACGAAAAAGATTTTACTGAATTTGATTTACCTCAAAAATTAGACGGCATCTTAATGGCGAATTCACTGCATTATGTTAACGATAAAACTTCATTCATAAAAAAGATTTCAGCTCACTTAAAAGTAAATGCAAATATATTAATTGTTGAGTACGATACAGACGAATCAAATCATTGGGTTCCCTTCCCTATTTCATTTCAATCTCTAAAATCATTATTTGAATCTTGCGGCTTTTCTGCAATTAAAAAATTGAATGAACATCCTTCTATTTACAGACGTGCGAATATGTATTCTGCAATTATAAGAAATAGCGACAGCTAAAAGTTTTTATCCGTCAAAATGGCTCATCTAAAATGAATAAAATAATGTTGAAGGATTTAGACCGAGTCTAGACCGAGAGTAGAACGGCTTTAGTAAGGGAGGGAAGCAATAAGTAAAACTTCCCAAAAACGCTGAAAAATGGAATATTTAGAAAAGTGGCTAAAGCTGTATTTTGACAGTTTGACATAATAAATAAAACATTATTTAGAAGAGATTCTGGATCGGTACTGATTTTCATCAGCACAGGGTACGGAATGACAAGGAATGGAGATTCCGGGTCGGGGTACGGAATGATAACACAAATCCTACAAGATTCATTGAGAAACGTGACTCACATTTCGACAAGGGTGATATGAGAGTTTAACTTCACTCTTCGACTTGCTCAGAGTGACATGATAGTGTCATGGTGAGCCCGTCGAACCATGAGAGATATATAGACTGATAGACTTTATGTGGAAAATTATTACTTCACACTTCGACGCGGCTCAGTGTGACATGCGAGCCGTAACGACGTTGATTTCAGGATGGCGAATGTAAGAATCTCGGAGATTCCGGATCGGAGTCCGGAATGACAAGGCAAAAGCCAGGAATGATTCATTGAAAATTGTGACGCACACTTCGACGGAGCTCAGTGTGACATGACCTCAATGTGACATTGAAATTAGTGTACTACCAATTTTCCTATTGTGTATTAATAAATAATATTTTATTTTGGAAGAGAATTTTGTAATTCTACAAAATGAAAATGTAAACAGGGTGAGATTCTTATAACTATTTTCCCGAAAAGTAAAAATTTATTCTATTTAATTATTTGTAATGTAATTGAATGTACGAAGTATTAAGTAAATCATATAAAAGTTAATGGCAGAACCAAAATTATTAGATAAAGTTCATGTTGAACTTAGAACAAGACACTATAGTATAAGAACCGAAGAGGTTTATGTAAACTGGATTAAGCGGTTTATATTTTTTAACAATAAACGGCATCCTAAAGAAATGGGAGAAGCGGAAATAAAAAAATTTGTTAACTATCTTGCAGATAAGAAACAAGTTTCCGGCTCTACGCAAAATCAAGCTTTGAATGCTATTCTATTTCTATATAAAGAAATTTTGAAGAAAGAGATTGGATGGATAAGCGAAATTAAATATGCTCAAAGAAAAAAACATTTACCCGTTGTTCTTTCGAAGCATGAAATAAATACGATATTAAATAATCTTAATGGAAATTCAGCGCTGGTAGGAAATTTATTATACGGCAGCGGAATGCGATTAATGGAATGCTTGAGATTAAGATTAAAAGATTTAGATTTTGAAAACCATACTATTACCATACGGGATGGAAAAGGAGAAAAAGACCGCATAACTATTTTACCAGATAGGCTGTATCATGAACTAAAACTGCATTTTAATAAAGTAGAGAATTTATATAAAAGAGATATGAAGGAAAGTAATATCCGGGTTCCATTGCCTTATGCACTTATTAAAAAATTTCCATCAGCCGGCAGAGAATTAGCATGGCAGTTTCTCTTCCCTTCCAAGAGTCTGGTTTATGATGAAGTATTGAATGTAAGATTTAGAAACCATTTGCATGCGAGCACTTTTCAAAAAGATTTTAGGCAGGCTGTTAAAAAATCTAACTTGACAAAATCAGCTTCACCTCATACATTACGGCA
>CAZRMA010000006.1:16523-31118 GCA_964600655.1 uncultured Ignavibacteriaceae bacterium | reverse complement strand
CTTTATCAATTTTAGGACAGAATTTGGGAAAAGTACATTCGGAATCGGATGAAAACCTCCAGCAGGCACTAAAAAAATCAGGAGAAATTCCCGTACACATAGCAATTATTATGGATGGCAATGGAAGATGGGCACATAAAAGAGGTCTTCCCAGGGCAGCCGGTCATAAAATAGGTGTTGATTCCGTAAAAGATATTGTTAAGGCATGTGCGCAAATTGGGGTTAAACATTTAACCTTATACACCTTCTCAACAGAAAATTGGAAAAGACCTAAAGATGAAGTGTCAACCTTAATGAGACTTTTAGTTAGTAGTTTAAGAAAAGAATCAGATGAATTGGATGAAAATGATGTTAAATTAACTACTATTGGGGATGTTCAAACTCTTCCAAATGAAGTTCAAAAAGAATTAAATGACGCTATTGAAAGAACAAAGAATAATAAAACAATGAACTTAAATCTCGCCTTAAGCTACAGTGGCAGGTGGGAATTATTGGAAGCCATTAAAAAAATTGCAAATGATGTATCAAAAGATCAATTGCAGATTGCGGATATAAATGAGAATTGCGTTGCAAATCATTTAACAACAAAAAATATTCCCGATCCGGATTTGATCATTAGAACCAGCGGTGAATTTAGGGTAAGCAACTTTCTGCTATGGCAAATAGCTTATTCAGAATTTTTTATTACTGATGAGCTTTGGCCGGATTTCAGAAGAAACAATTTATATGAGGCGATTAGAAATTTTCAGAAACGTGAACGCAGATTCGGTAAAGTCAGCGAGCAAATAAAGAAGGTAACAAAGGCTTAAATGATGTTTCAAACTACTCATAGTACGGTTTTAAAATTTATAGTTTTCATTTTTGTTTTAAGTTCAATTTCATTTTGTCAAACAAACACCACTCAATATAAGATTTTAGGAATTTCGGTAGAAGGTAACAAATCGGCTGATGTTAATACTATTATTTCAAGCAGCGGATTAAAAGTTGGTGATGAAATTAAAATAGGCGGAGATCAAACCTTAAATGCAATTAAACAATTATATGCACTAGATATTTTTTCAGATATAGAAATTATAAAAGACAAGCAGGTTGGAACTGGTATTTTTCTAACTATTAAAGTTAAAGAATATCCGCGGTTTGAAAAATATGTAGTTGAAGGAAATGATGATTTAAGTGACGACGACATCGAGAAAAAGGTAACTTTAATTCGAGGTCAAATTTTAAAGCCGCAGGAAATCCAGAGCATTAAAAATAGTTTAATGAAAGAATATGATGATGACGGATATTTAAATGCTCAAATCAATATTAAAGAATTCGGTTATAGCACGGCGGATACTACCGATGAAGTTATAAATGTAACCTGGAAGAATCTGGAAGACACCACGGAAGAATTTACTACTGAATACGAAATAGATAATATTTCTTACCGTGATTTGATTAGTAAAATTAAAGATAGAATTCTGCTTAAACTTGAAATAGATGAAAATGATAAAGTAATTGTTAGGAAAATAGAATTCACCGGAAATAAAGCATTTGATGACGGTGATTTGAGAGGTGAATTAGATAATACTGAAGAAGCAAAATGGTGGAAGTTCTGGAGCGGCGCAAAATTTAATCCGGAAAAATTTGAAGATGATAAAAAATTATTAAAAAGTTTTTATGAGGAACATGGTTATAGAGATGCTGAAGTTCTTTCTGATTCCTTAATATATTCTAATGATAATAAAGATCTTAAAATTATTATTAATGTTTATGAAGGGCCTCAATATAAAATTAGAAATATTACTTGGGAAGGAAATACTGTTTACCCCGATGTAGTTTTAGATGAAAGATTAGATTTTAAGAAGGGTGATATATTTAATTATAAAAAATTCGAGCAAAATCTGCATGGAAATGAAAGCCAATCTTCTGTTTCAGAATTGTATCAGAACAACGGCTATTTAACTTTTAATCTGCAGACAACTGAAACAAAAGTGGATGATGATTCAATTGATTTAAACATCAGGGTTGAAGAAAGAAATCAATTCAAAATCGGTCAGGTGAATATTATAGGAAATACTAAAACAAAAGATAAAGTTATTCGAAGAGAGTTATATACGGTTCCAGGAGATTATTTTAACAGATCTTTGCTGCTCAGAAGTGTTCAACAGCTAGCAAACCTTCAATATTTTAATGCAGAAAAACTTTATGGCCCACAAGGATTGGATTATAATTTAGCTAATGACAGCACTGTCAATGTTACATTTAATGTCGAAGAAAAATCAAGCGACTATTTAAATGCTTCAGTTGGTTACAGCGGTGCTTATGGATTTAGCGGCGCGATTGGAGTTACACTTTCAAACTTCTCCATTGCTGAACCATTTTCACTTGGAGGTGGTCAGATTTTAAGCTTTAATTGGCAATTTGGTGTCGGAAACTTTTATAGAACTTTTACTTTAGGTTTTACAGAACCATGGTTTATGGATACGCCAACATTAGTGGGTGTGGAAGTTTTCGATACACGCCAGCAATATTATTACGATTTAAGCCAATATGGTGGAACATTAAAGCTAGGTAGAAGGTTAAAGTGGCCGGATGACTTTTTTAACGTTCAAGGATTTTTCAGATACCAGCACAATGATGTTATTAATGGACAAGGTATTTACGCAGAAGGAACAACTAATCAGTTTACACTTGGTGCAACCATTGTTAGAAAGGATATTGACAATCCGATATTCCCGTCCAAAGGTTCTAATGTTGAGCTAGATGCACAAATTAATGGAGGGCCATTTTTGCCAGGTGATATAGATTATTTTAAATTTGATTTTACATCGGAATGGTATAAAAGATTATTTAACAGCAATAGGTTGGTACTATATACATCTTCTACTTTAGGATATTTACGTGAGCTAAATGACGCAACTAAAACCAGAATTAATCCGTTCGAAAAATATTTTATGGGTGGAAATGGATTAGTGATTGCTACTACTCCCTTAAGAGGATATGATGATCGAAGCATTGGTCCAGTTGATGCCTCCGGTAATCCATTGGGAGGAAGAGTAATGGCAAAGTTTACCACTGAATTACGATTGGCCGTAACTCTTGAACCTATACCATTATATTTATTAACTTTTGCTGAAGCTGGTAATGTTTATAGTAGTTTTGAATCTTCGGATATTTTCGATTTGAGGCGTTCGGTTGGTGTTGGTGCAAGAATATTAATTAATCCAATCGGTCTTATTGGTTTTGATTTAGGTTATGGGTTTGATCGGAAAGCTGTTAATGGACAGGATCCATCTTGGCTTTTCCATTTTCAATTTGGTAAAGGATTCTAATATTTTCTTTAATAATAAATTACAGAGGTAATAATAGTGAAAAAATATCTATTAGTTCTTGCTGCATTTTTATTTGCAGCTGTTCTTATGCAGGCACAAACTCAACAGAAATTAGGTTATGTTGATTCTCAAGTGATTTTAACTCAATTTCCTGAAGCTATAAAAGCTCAAGGTGATTTGGATGCATTAACAAGTAAGTGGTCAAATCAATTAGACAGTATGACTCAGTCATATCAAGGCGCTTTGAATGATTATAAAAAACAAGAAAACACAATGCCTGAAGATAAAAAATTGAGCGCTCAACAAGTCATTATTCAGCAGGAACAAAGTATCAGAGATTTTCAGAAACAAAAATTTGGCCAGCAAACAGGTGAAATTTATAAGAAGCAGGAAGAGATTTTTAATCCTGTAAAACAAAAAATTTACAAAGCAATTGCAGAAGTAGCTAAAGAAGAAAATATGCAGTTTGTATTTGATAAAAGCGGAGATATAATTTTATTATATGCCGATACAGCTTTTGATATCACTTATAAAGTACTTGATAAATTGAAAAGAGGAAAGTAAGCTAGTTCAAATTTTCAAATTATATTCCGGTTCCCTAGTTTTAAACTTGGGAACCATGTTTTTTTAAGAGGGTGTTATTCATATTTTTTACTTTTATTTTTACGTTTTAGAATAGCAAAATGGAGAACAAATGAAAAAATTAATATTAACCCTCGTTATTACCTTAACCCTGTTCAGCGGATTTTCTTTCGCTCAGCTTAAAATTGGTTATATTGACTCGGACGCCATCATGGATAATTTACCTGATGCTCAGGATGCAAAACAAAAATTGAATTCAATTGTACAGGAATGGCAGACAGAATTGACCAAGCTTCAAAACAACTGGAAAACAAAATACGACGATTACGATAAGCGAAAATTAATTATGACTGATCAAACCAGGGCTGAAACAGAAGCCGAACTTGTAAAACTTGAACAGCAGGTTACAGATTATAGAGAAAAAAAATTTGGCACAAACGGAGAACTTTTTCAAAAGCAGGATGAGCTCATGAAACCTGTGCAGAACAAAATTTTTAATGCTATTCAGGATGTTGCTAAAGATGAAGACCTTGACTTTGTTTTCGATAAAAGCGGTGATGTACTTTTACTGTATGCAAAAGATGAATATGACATTACTACCAAAGTAATGGATAAATTAAAACTATAATATATTTGATAGATGAAATTATTATTAAAAAACATTGCCGACTTTGTAAGCGGAAAAATTTCCGGTGATGAAAATTTAGAGATAAAAAGTCTTGGAAAAATTGAAGAAGCAAAGCCGGGTGATATAACATTTCTCTATCATGCTTCTTATGAAAAATATTTTCCTTCAACTAAAGCTTCAGCTATTTTGGTAAAATCAGGTTTCAACAAAACAAGAAATGACATTTCTTATATTGAAGTTGATGATCCTTCCAAAGCATTCTATAAAATAGTTATAAAATATTTTTCTCCGGAATTTAAATTAGAAGGTATTGATAAAACAGCATCAGTTCATCCGAAAACAGAAATAGGAAAAAACGTTTCATTAGGAAAAAACGTTGTAATCTCAGAAGGATGTAAGATAGGAAACAACGTAAAGATTTTTCATAATACAGTTTTACTTACTGATGTTGAAATAGGCGATGACACATTAATCTTTCAAAATGTAAGCATTCGCGAAGAATGTAAAATTGGTAAAAGAGTTATTATTCATCCTAATACTGTAATCGGCTCAGACGGTTTTGGATTTTTTACAGATGAAAAAGGTGTGTATAATAAAATCCCGCAAATAGGAAACGTTGTAATAGAGAATGATGTTGAGATTGGCTCAAATGTTTCGATTGATAGAGCAGCATTGGGTTCTACATTAATTAAACGTGGAGTTAAAGTAGACAACCTCGTTCAAATTGCACACAATGTACAGATTGGTGAGGACACAGTTATTTCCTCTCAATGCGGTATTTCAGGAAGTACAAAAATTGGAGCTCATTGTATTCTCCTCGGACAAACAGGTTTAATAGGCCATATTGAAGTTGCCGATAATGTAATTCTAATTGCACAATCAGGAGTGTCAAAAGGTATCCCAAAACCAGGACGTTATTTTGGGTCACCAGCTAAAGAATTTAGTGTGGCTTTACGGCAAGAAGCTCATATCAGAAACCTGCCTCAGTATGCAGAAAAAATTAAAAAACTTGAAGACCAGGTACAAGCTCTTCAGGAAGCATTAAAATCAGAAAATGATAAATAGTCTTTTCTTAAAATGCTCTTGACTTTTCGTTCCATCTCAATTCAAAACAACTATTATACGATTGTATTTCATAACTCATCTTGCTATTTTGACAATCATTTTTATTCAATAAAAGCAAAAGTATAATAAAATTTAGGATAGTTGATGTTAGAGCTACAAAGAACAATTGCTAACCCTGTGTCATTGTCTGGTATTGGTTTACATACCGGTACTTCATGTACCATGACATTCAAACCAGCTAAAGAGAATTCCGGAATCAGATTTGTTAGAACAGACCTTGGAGGCAGCCCTGAAATTCCAGCTATTGCAGACAATGTGGTTGATATTTCCAGAGGAACAACACTTGGGATCGGCGAAGCGAAAGTTCATACTGTCGAACATGTTCTTGCGGCGGTAGTGGGTCTTCAGATTGATAACTTGATAATAGAGCTTGATGGTATTGAACCACCAGTTATAGATGGAAGTGCAATGCCTTACGTAGAAAAACTTACTGAAGCCGGACTCGTTCAGCAGGAAGCACCAAAAGATTATTTAATTATTGATGAAACAGTTGTCTTTCATGAAGATGAAAAACAGATTGATATTGTTGCTCTACCGCTTGATGGTTACAGAGTTACTGTTATGGTTGACTATCAGAACCCAGCACTCGGGAGCCAACACACCGGGTTGTTTGATCTTGAAAAAGAATTTGTAACTGAATTTGCTCCCGCAAGAACTTTTTGTTTTCTAAGTGAAGTTGAAGATCTTGCTGACAGCGGATTAATCAAAGGTGGAGATATTGATAATGCAGTTGTTATAGTAGATAAAAAGGCTACAACTGAAGAACTGGCTTCATTAAAAAATAGGTTAAAAATTAATAAAGATATAACAATTGGTACAAATGGAATTTTAAATAACAAAGAACTGCGATACAAAAATGAACCGGTTCGCCACAAACTTCTTGACTTACTCGGTGACTTTGCTTTGATCGGTGTACCCATCAAAGCACAGATATTAGCAGCAAGACCAGGACATAGAGTCAATGTTGAATTTGCCAAGCAAATAAGAAAATTATATCAGCAGAAAAAACTTGTTAAAAAATTTCAATTCGTTAAAAAAGAAGGAATTGTTTTTGATACTGCTGCAATTCAAAGAATACTTCCGCACAGGTATCCTTTTTTAATGGTGGATAAAATAATACACCTCGAGCTTGACAAAAAAGTAATTGGAGTAAAATCAGTTACGATAAATGAACCTTTTTTCCAGGGGCATTTCCCTGGTCAGCCCGTTATGCCTGGTGTTCTAATTCTTGAAGCAATGGCTCAAGCTGGCGGTGCGTTATTATTAAATTCGTTTATGAACCCTGAAGAAAAGTTAGTTTACTTTATGCAGATAAATAATGCAAAGTTTAGAAAACCGGTTGTTCCCGGAGATCAGCTTTTTCTTGAAATTGAGTTGACAAATAAAAAGAGTAAAGTGATGATGTTTTCAGGAAAAGCATACGTTGATAATAATCTTGTAGCCGAAGCCGACTTTATGGCTGGAGTTGTTGACAGGGAAGAGAACACAAAACAACAAAAGTAACAATTTAAATGAGTAATATTCATCCAACCGCAATTGTAAGTATAAAAGCGAAACTGGGGAGCAACATTTCTGTAGGACCGTATGCTATAATAGAAGACGATGTTGAAATTGGTAATGACTGTTCAATTGGTCCGCATGCTTGTGTTTATAATGGGGCAAGAATTTCTGACAGAGTAAAAATTTTTCAAGCAGCTTCAATTTCAAATGTTCCGCAAGACTTAAAATTCAGCGACGAGAAATCATTTTTATTTATTGACAGCGACACGACAATTCGAGAATGTGCAACGCTTCATAGAGGCACTTCAGATAGCGGCTCTACTCACGTCGGCAAAAATTGTTTGATAATGGCTTATGCACATATAGCTCATGATTGTGAAATTGGCGACGAAGTAATTCTATCAAATGGGGTTCAAGTTGCAGGACATTCTACCATTGAGCATCATGTAATAATTGGTGGTTTGACCGGCGTTCATCAATTTTCTAAAATCGGTCAATACTCGATGGTTGGGGCTAGTAAATTGGTTTCATCAGATATTCCCCCGTATGTGCTTGCTAGTGGTTACCCGATAAGATTTGAAGGATTAAATTCTGTTGGACTAAGAAGGCGAGGTTTTTCAAACGAAGATATTTCCACAATAAAAGAAATTTATAAAATTTTATTTAGTTCAGGATTAACATTCACTAAGGCGAAAGAAAAAATATCAGAAGATTTTAAAGACAACATTTATGCGCAGACCATACTTGAATTTATTAATCAAAGCGATCGTGGAATAATTAGAAAATGAATTGGCAGTTTATTGACAGCGGATTTAATACTGGTTCCTACAATATGGATTTTGATATTAATCTTGTTAAAAATTATTTGCCGGATAGTGTTTATTTCAGACTTTATAGATGGGAACCATATTGCATTTCATTAGGGGCTAATCAAAGTTTTAATGAAATAAAATTAGATAAAGCTGCTGAAGATAATATTCACGTTGTAAAAAGGCCCACCGGAGGCAGAGCAATTCTTCACGCTGAAGAGTTAACATATTCGGTTGTTATGCCTGTTGATATTAACTTTTCACCAAAAGTAATTTATCACGAAATTAATATGGCTATTTATGAGTCACTAAAATTTTATGATGAAAGATTAACTGCAATAGAGTTGGAAAAAAAGCAAGCCGATTTTTCCACTTTGTATAAAAATCAAACTAATTCCATTTGCTTTGCAGCCTCTGCTAAAAATGAAATAAACTATAATGGTCAAAAGCTCGTTGGAAGTGCACAAAGAAAAATGGGCAGTCTAGTTTTACAGCACGGTTCTATTTTGTGCGGTGACTATCATAAAAAAATTGTTAATTATCTTAATCTTGATGAAGCCAAATTAGAGGAAGTTAAAACAAAACTTGATTCAAATACAATTGATCTTAAATCAATATTAAATGAGCAAATCGATTATGATAGACTTTTATCCTCATTATATGTAGGTTTTGAAAAATATTTCAATATTAAAATGAATCGAATTGTAATTGATAAAATATTTAGTACTGAAACTGTTATTTAAAATATTATGAGCACTGAACAGCAAATAAAGAGAATAACCACAAAATCATTACAGCTTCTTAAGAAAAAAGGAATAAAAATTTCTGCACTTACAGCTTATGATTTTATTACAGCCAAGCTTCTTGATGAAGCCGGGATTGATGTAATACTTGTTGGCGATTCACTTAGTAATGTTTTTCAGGGAAATGACACAACACTGCCTGTAACAATGGATGAAATGATATATCATACTAAGGCCGTTGCTAAAGGAGTGAATCGTGCAATGCTTGTTGTTGACATGCCTTTTATGTCCTATCAGCTAAGTGTTGATGAGGGATTTAGAAATGCCGGCAGAATTATGAAAGAAACTTATGCCGGAGCTGTTAAGATTGAAGGCGGCGAACGCGTTGCAGAAACTATAAAAAAAATTACTGCAGCCGGAATTCCTGTTATGGGCCATATTGGATTGACTCCGCAAAGTATTTACCAATTTGGCAGCTACCGTGAAAGAGGCAGAACAAAAGAAGAAGCTGAAGAAATTTTAAAAGATGCAAAAGTAATTGAACAAGCGGGGGCATTTGCAATTGTAGTTGAAAAAATTCCTGCTATATTGGCTAAACAGGTAACGGAATCAGTATCCATTCCTACCATAGGAATTGGCGGCGGCGTATATTGTGACGGCCAAATTTTGGTAACTCCGGATATGCTTGGTTTAAATGAAGATTTTCATCCGCGATTTGTAAGAAAATATTGTGACCTTACTGCAAGTATCAGAGAAGCTGTAAAGAATTATATACATGATGTTAAGAACACCAAATTTCCTTCTGAAAAAGAAAGTTATTAATATGCCTTTGGAAAGGCATTGTTCCCTCAAAGATATTTATCTCAATTGCGAACAAAACTCTCAAGAATTTTTCAAGAAATATTTTGTAATTGTTCTATTCATACTATTTTTTCTCCCTTTTAAACTTTCTGCTCAAAATGAATCCGAATTATATCTAGAGGGATCTTCTATAACAGGGATAGCGCATGAAGAAGATAATTTGTGGGTTTCCACTTATGGCGATGGAATATTTAAATATTCATATAAAGATGACGAATGGACAAACTTTTCATCTAAAAATAATAAAGTAGATAATGATCTGTTTGGAAATATAGCCGCAAGTAAGGATTATGTTTGGGCAGGCTCTAATGATGGACTATATACTTATGATAAAAAAAGAGATAACTGGAAGAAAAGAAAATTTGCTTTAGGTGGTGAAATGGGAAACTGGATCAGAGCTTTAACCTATGATCCTTATAAAAATTATTTGTGGATAGGAAGATTTATTAATTTAACCGTACTTGATGTAAGAAGAAGACGCTTCAAAGATTTTAATCTAACAAATAATAAAGATGCAAAAACAAATAATATTATTTCAATTGGGTTAGATGGGGATAGTCTTGTGTGGTTTGGAACTGAATCCGGCGTACATATTTACGATAAAAGAAAAAACATTGATAGTAAATCGGCATGGGATTTCATCAATAATAAAAACAAAGGTTTTCAGGAAGATGGTGATGCAGTTTCAATTTCTCAAATTCTATTTGAAGATAATTATATTTGGTTTGGAACAGACGAATTTATAACTAAAGAATCTCCTCAATTTAACATTGGCGGGATCTACAGATTTGATAGGAATTTCAGTTGGGATAAAATTTCAACACAAAGCGGTTTACCTGCAAACGGCGTTTACAGCATGCAAAGAACAGGGAACAAAATTTGGGCATCATTATATTCCTTCAATAGAAATGATAAGAAAGAATATGGTAAGGGGATAGCTTTAATAAATAGAACTACGGGAGTGGTAAATCCAATTGATTTAAACAAAACGGGATTAAACACATCTGAAATTCACGCTTTATATTTTGACGGCACTTATATGTGGGTTGGTTCTACTGAAGGATTGTGGAGAGTAACGATTGCAAATCCGCTTGCAAAATGGTATGCAGTTAAGGAACAGCCGAAGAAAAAAGTAAGACGCAAGAAATAAGAAACAAGAAGAAAAAGTTATATAATTAATAAATAATTTTGGATCGTTCTATTTTAGTATGACATTCATTCCTTCTTACATAAAATTACTCGAATCCGGAGAACTTGAAAAAAGAGTAAGGCAGGCAGATGAAATACTAAAGTCGTGCACAAGCTGCCCACGCAATTGTCTAGTTGATAGAACAAATGGAGAACTTGGTGTTTGTCAAAGCGGGTCACTTCCAATTGTCTCATCTTATACCCCTCATTTTGGCGAGGAACCAGGAATAGTCGGAACGAATGGAGTTGGAAATATTTTTTTCGGCAATTGTAATTTACGCTGCGTTTTTTGTCAGAACTATGTAATAAGTCAAAATTATAAAGTTGAAAGTAAAAATGAAGTTACACATGAACGCCTTGCCGAGATTATGATTGAACTTCAAAATAAAAATTGCCATAGTATTGGTTTGGTTTCTCCAACGCATTTTTCTGCTACAATATTAAAAGCGATTTTGATTGCAGCTGAAAAAGGGCTTCATCTTCCAATTGTATATAATACAAATTCTTATGACACTGTTGAAATGCTAAAACTTTATGATGGAATAATCGATATATATCTGCCCGATTTCAAATGGGGAATGAACGAAGAAGGAAGAGAATTTTCAAAGGTAAAAGATTACTTTGATCAGGCAAGTTTAGCAATAAAAGAAATGTACCGGCAGGTTGGAAGTAATTTAGTTTTTGATAATGATGTTGTGGTGAGAGGATTAATTATAAGGCATCTCGTGATGCCGAATGGTTTAGCTGAATCAGAAAATGTTTTTAGGTTTATCAGTAAAGAACTTGATCCGCAAATTCACATTTCGCTTATGGCTCAATATTATCCTACCAATAATGCACAAACAAATATTTTAATCGATAGAAAAATATCCTATTCCGAATATACAAGAGCAATAAATCTTCTTGAAAAATACGGACTTGAAAACGGCTGGGTTCAGGAAATGGATGCAAACGAAAATTACCGTCCTAACTTTGAGACAGATAGGGTAAATCCATTTGGAGATTAAATTTAATAATTAATACAGGGGGACAAAATGATAAAAGCATTAATTCTAATTATTGTGCTTTCATATTTGTTGTCAATGTATGGTTTTGCAATTCAAAAAGGTGCTGGTGAAGAAAATTTTTCAAGAAATGTAATTTTTTTAGAGGCGGGTGGAAATGGTGTTGGTTTTTCTGTTAATTATGAAGGATTTTTTACTAAGAAAGTTGGGCTAAGATTGGGCCTGGGAAGTTTAGCTGTTTATGGTTTGAGCATACCTATAATGTTAAACTACTATTTAGGTGAAGATAATAATAAATTAGAATTGGGGGCAGGAATAACTCATTTTAGTAAAGGAACTGACGATGGAGTATTTGGTGATAGAAGTACTGTATTAATAGGAGTGACAATGGGACTCCGACATCAAAAACAATATCATGGAGTTGTGATTAGAGTAAGTTTTACACCTTTGTTTAATCTTAGTACAAATCGATTTATCCCTTTTGGCGGTTTAAGTTTAGGGTTCTCCTTTTAATTGTACAATTAAGAAGAGTAATTCCATTACTAAATTAAGGAAGCATTTCTAACAATTTATTATAGTTTACTTCTAAAAAATCAACTTGACTAAGCGTACATAATTACGTACGTTTGTTAAAAAGGAAATAATAATATGAAAACAATAACAGCAACGGATGCAAGAAGTAATTTATATAAATTAATAGATGAAACTGCAGAGGCAAGTGAACCAATTTTTATTTCCGGTAAAAGGAATAAAGCGGTGTTGTTATCTGAAGAAGATTGGAGAGCTATTCAAGAAACTTTGTATTTGTTATCTGTACCCGATATGAGAGAATCGATAATAAAGGGAATTAAAACACCAGTCGATAAATGTTCTGATAAGCTTGCATGGTAAAATGGAAATTAGTTTATACTAAACAAGCAGAAAAAGATGCAAAGAAAATAAAGGCTGCACAACTTAAAGAAAAGGCCCAAAGAATTCTAAATATTTTAGAAGAAGATCCATTCAAAAGGCCACCCCCGTTTGAAAAATTGGTGGGGGATTTATCAGGGGCATATTCACGCCGAATTAATATTCAGCATAGAATAGTATATCAAGTTTTACAAGAAATTAAAACCGTGAAAATTATTAGAATGTGGACACATTATGAATAAAAAAGTAGCTCGATTAATTGATAAAAAAAGCCCACTACATGCTGTTCTACTTGGATAGCAAAACCTCTATTTTCTTTTTCAAAGATTAAAATATCATTATCTTTAACATTAAAAATTATGAAGAATAAGGCAGAAAATGATTAAACTTTCATCAAAAAGAATTGATCAAATTAAAAACAGTTTTAATGGACTGAAGATAGCTATAGTTGGTGATATGATGCTCGATTCATATTTCAGAGGTGATGTTAAAAGAATTTCTCCGGAAGCTCCCGTTCCAGTAGTTGAAGTTGAAAATGAATTCTATCGATTTGGCGGTGCGGCAAACTGTGCATTAAATATTTTAAAGCTCGGCGGCGAACCATTACCGATTGGAGTTATTGGCTATGATAATGACGGGACAATTTTTCGCTCTTTAATAACGGAAACAAATATTTCATCTGATGGAATTATGATGGATGAAACACGTCCGACTACATCGAAGACAAGAGTAATTGCACACAGTCAGCACGTTGTTCGCATAGATAGAGAAAGCAAGCAGTATGTAAATAAAGAGATTCAAAAAAAAATATTCGGTTTTATTGAAAGTCATATAAAAGAACTTGATGGTATAATTCTTCAAGATTATAACAAAGGCGTACTTACTCCCTGGGTTATTGAAAAAGTAATAGAGCTTGCAAATTCAAATAATGTTTTGATTACCGTAGATCCAAAGTTTAACAATTTTTTCAATTTTAAAAATGTAACTGTTTTCAAACCGAATAGAAAAGAAGCTGAAGATGTTTTGGGAATGAAAATAAGAAGTGATGAAGATATTACTATTGCAGGAAACAAATTATTGGGAAAACTTAATGCAAAAAACATTTTATTAACACTTGGAGAAAGCGGCATTGCAGTTTTTGAGAAAGACAAGCCCGAAAAAAGAATGCCTACAAAAGCAAGGGATGTTGCCGATGTTTCAGGTGCAGGCGATACAGTTATTTCAACTTTAACGATGGCGCTTGCTGCAAATGCAAACATTATCGAATCTTCTTATCTAGCAAATTATGCGGGCGGCTTGGTTTGTGAAGAAGTGGGTATTGTCCCAATAGATAAAGTAAAATTATTTAAAACAATTATTGCGGAAAATAAATGAGTGCTTTAATTGCAATAGATAAGTTAGTTGAAATACGAAGAGAGCTAAAATCACAAAATAAAAAAGTTGTATTTACAAACGGTGTTTTTGATATTCTACACTCAGGACATGTCGACTATTTGAATAAAGCCAAAGGGCTGGGTGATATCTTAATCATTGGTTTGAACAGTAATCTTTCTGTAAAAAAAATTAAAGGCGAAAAGCGGCCTATTATATCCGAAGAAGAAAGAGCATTTTTATTGAGTAATTTAAAAGCAGTTGATTATGTGACGTTGTTTGATGAAGAAACTCCTGCCAAAATAATTGAGAAACTTATCCCGGACATATTAGTAAAAGGGGCAGATTGGGCAATTGATAAAATTATTGGCGCGGATGTAGTCATGCAAAATGGCGGTGAAGTTAAAGCTATTGAGTTTGTAAATAATCAGTCCACATCAAAAATTATTCAGACCATTTTAGATAAATATAATTCTTAATAAGAATTTCATCATTTGATTTTAAGTTTATTTTATTTAATCTAATAAAAGAATTTTAATAAGAATAATTTATATATTCTCA
>CAZRMA010000006.1:0-16513 GCA_964600655.1 uncultured Ignavibacteriaceae bacterium | reverse complement strand
AAGAGTGTTGGCTCTGCTTTAAAGCAGAATCAAGTTTTACTAAAGTATTTAAGTAACTATTAGTAAGGGTAACTAAATCACCTATTCCAGCAGCTTTTACTATTGTTTCATTTAATCTAATAAAAGAATCTTAATAAGAATAATTAATATATTCTCAAGGCAATATTGAGCACAGAAGAAAAAAAAGAACCAACGAACGGTTCCGGGAAGAAGGAAAAGAAGCCTAAAAGAAAGCGGACTCTTTTACAGAAAATTGTAAATGTATTCCTTTATATAGGCATTGGCTTCTTAATTCTTTTTTTGATTTTTCTTGGAATAAGTCAGACTTCAATGTTTAGGGAGTATGTTCGTGCGACTGTAATCGAACAAGCTAATAAAGCTTTGAACGGTACTGTATATATTGAAAAAATTGAAGGAACAATTTTTACTTCTTTGATTTTAAGAAACGCAGTGATAAACATGGAATCGGACACACTGCTTCATGCTCAAAAAATAGAATTGAAGACAAGTCCGCTGCAACTTTTATTGAAGAAAATTTATGTCCGGTCATTTGAAATTGATGATGCAAGTATATCATTAAAGAAAGACAAAGACGGAGTACTAAATATTTCTAAACTTATACCGCCATCGGAAAATCCGGACACAACTAAATCGGAATTTCCATTCAACATTCAAGTCCAGAATTTAAGTTTAAAGGATATTGGTTTTTCAATACAGTCGTTTGATAAATTGAATAGCACTGCAGTTTATCAAAATATAAATACTAATGATTTACGCGTTGATAATATTAATCTTTCAATAAGCGCATTTGCAAATATTAATGAAGATCATTTTGAAGTTGCAATTAATAAATTTTACGCCGAGCCAAATCTTAAAACTTTTAAACTTAATAACCTCTCAGGCGATTTTTATATCGATAAAGATAAAATCAGCATAAACGATTTTAATCTTGAAACAAATTTAACGAACATTAATATAGATGCAGAATTAAAGGAGCATCATTTTTTTGATGATTCGAGTTCGGATGGTTTTTGGTCGGCTCCACTTAAGGTTAAGTTAAATGCACATAAATTTAATTTCGACGACTTATCATCATTCATAAAGCCTACGGAAATTCTTAAAGGAAATGTTAAGACTATTTTAACTGCAAGCGGTAATTTGAAGAAACTTAACATTAGCAGCCTCGTAGTTGATTATCTGAATACGCATTTAGAAATGATTGGAACAGTTAGAAATATTAATAACGCAAATAATTTGTATATAAATGCAGATTTAAAAAATTCATACGTAAATGAACCTGATGCAGATAAGCTTTTACCATCAATTGGGATTCCTGTATACAAAAATTTAGGTGTGGTAAAATTTGATACGCTTTTATATGATGGTGAACCTTTAAATTTTAAAACTTCATTTTTAGCCTCTGTCAATAAGGGAAGTATACATGCAACGGGGAGTTTGGATCTGAGGAAAAAATTGATGGAATATGACTTGTCAGGTGGTACAACTGCGCTAAACTTAGACCCGGTTATGAATATCCAATCAAACTTAAATTCAAAATTTGCTGTTAAAGGAAAAGGAGTTGCTCCAATAGATCTTCAAGCTAATATAAATTTTAGCGCAAATAATTCTCAGATTTTGGGGAACAGTTTTAATTCCATCAGCATGAACGTGACGGCTAAGGAAAAAATAATTAATTACAAAACGAAAATTAGCAAGGATACATCCAATTTAACTTTGAGCGGCAAATTAAATTTTCTTGACGAAAATAATCCGTCATACGATTTTAACGGTTTTGCACAAAATATAAATCTTCAGGATTATACGGGGGATTCTACTCTAGCTAGCAGCTTGAATTTTAATATCGATGCTGATGGTGAAAACTTTGATATTGAAAAAATGAATTTATTTTTAATGCTTACTTTAACTCAATCCAAAATAAATGGTAAGAACATTCCAGATAGTACGCGTGCTATTTTAGATATCAGAAAAAATGAGGATGGCAAACATATAATCAACTTTATATCGGACCTTGCAGATATAACTCTTCAAGGAAACTTTTCTTTAGAGAATGCCATATCAATTTTAACTTACGAATCTAAATTACTGACCAAATTAATAAAGGAAAAAACGGATAAGATTTTTCAAACAGAATCTTTAACAGAGAATAAAATTCAAAATGGGGCGGTTCAATCACAAAATGATTTCAGTACAGAGGACATCATCCCAATTGATTCTGCTTTTTCCATGCAGTATAATATTGAATTTAAGGACTTTGCTCTTCTTTCACTTTTAATAGGAAATAATCAACTGGAAATTGATGGCTATGTTAACGGTGAGATCAAGAACGATAATAATAATTTATCTATTGCCTTAAATACTGAAATGAAATATCTGAAATTTTGGGGAGAAGATAATGTCTTCTTCTTATCTAATCTAGATGTAGACTTTAATGTAGAAAATAATTTTACTGCGAAATCTTTAAGTGATATATCTGCCGGAATAAATCTGAAAACTGATAGAGTTTTCATGGGAAGCGATATCTATGATCTCAAAGTTGATTTAAATCTAAAAAATGACTTTGCTAAAATAAAATTCTCTTCAACTTTGGAAGACTACTTGAAAGCAGCTTTTCAAGGCTCATTTGATTTAAGTCAAAATAGCCTATCGCTTGAACTGGATAGTTTAAGTGCATTGTACAATAATTATAAACTAGTGAATAAAAATAAGATTCAAATTGAATATGCAAATGATCATATTAACTTCAAAAATTTTACGCTATTAAGCAAAGATGGTGATCTTAGCATTGTGGGTTCAATTGTAAGAAATGGAGAACAAAATTTAAAAATTTCATTAAATAATATTAGAGGAAAGAATTTAAGTACAAGTATTTTTGAAATGAGAAAAGAAAATAGCCTAGGTGCTAAAATTGATTTAGATGCAAATATAACAGGCGAATTTAATTCTCCAATAATAGATGTAAATATAAATGTAGATAGTATTACTTTTAAAGGGACTAACTTCGGATTATTAAAGGGAAATTTGAATTATAGAAATCAAAATCTTGAAACAAACATAAAATTTATTAATCCTAATTTAATTGAAAAAGACTCACAAACGAAAAGTGATTCAGTAGCTCTGCTGATTAAAGGAAATATGCCAGTAGATTTAGGTTTTTCTTCAGTCAAAGAAAGATTGCTAAAATCTAAACCGATTAATATCTCTTTAAACGCAGTTAATTTTAATCTTGGTACTTTTGGTGATATGCTTCCGATGGTTAAGCACTTAAGAGGAATGCTAAATGCAAACGTTACTTTTGGCGGAACATTCGATAATATTACTCAATCTGGCAAGATAGACCTTTCGAATAGCGGTTTTTTCTTTTCTAGAAATAATTTAGAATATAATACCGCATTGCACTTAACCATGGATCAAAAAGATATTACCATAAATAATTTTATGATTGAAAATTCGTCCGGGACGAAACAAGGCGGCAGAATGAATGGAAGCGGAACAGCAGTACTGGATAATTTTAAAATTTCTTCTTTAGATATTCAGGTAAATGGTGATTTAAAAGTTTTAAGTCAAGCATCAAAATCTGCCAGTCCAACAGTCTACGGCGATTTAGTTATTGGAACAAATGGTTCGATTGAGTTTACTTTGAATGACAAAGGCAAGCTATTAAAAGCTCCGATAACAATTAAAAATGCTAATCTTACTTTTACACCTTCTCAATCTGCCTATTCAGGATCGTCATCTAGATTTAAATATGAATATATTGTAAATCCAATTGATACTTTAAATAAAGAAGTAGATTTTGAAACTCTAGTTGAAATGTCTCGTGAAAGAAATCAGGATAAGACCAATGGGCCCTCAACATCGAATTTATTTGATTATAGCATTGATGTTAGCGTAGAAAATGAAGCCACCATAATATTTGTTCTTTCAAAAGAGGTGAATCAAAATTTAACTGCAATACTTTCGGGCAATTTTTTATATGAAAATATTGGAAATAGAACAAATGCTCAGGGAGAATTAAAATTATTAGACGGCTCCACACTCGAATTTATAAAAACACTTCAAGCTACTGGAACAATTAAATTTGAAAGTGAATTATCAAACCCATATATAGATATTGTTGCTACTTATTCTTCTTATTATTCCGGAAATTCAGCTTCAACAAATACTACCGTTTCCGGGAGTACAAACGCCAGTTTAACAACTTCGGGTGAAGACATACCGGTAGAAGTCCGAATAAAAATCAAAGGATTTTTGAATGATCTTAATAAGTCTTTAACCCAAAATGAAAATAATATCTCTGTGTATGTAGGTTCAGACAATATCAAAAATAATCAGGCGGATCAATCAAAAGATGCTTCCCAGGCACTTACATTTCTTATTGCTAATAATTTTAGAACTGAAGAAATAGGCGCAGGAAGTGGGACAAATATCACAACAGAACTAGCGGCTTCATTGTCAGGCTCTATACTTAGCGGATTCTTAAATCGTCAGTTGGGTGATTTAGTTAAAAGTGTAGAACTAAGACAGGCGGGAAAAGACACTAAATTTGCACTAAGCGGACAAGCCGGTAAGTTTAAGTACACTATCGGCGGATCTAACACTATGCAAGATTTGGGGCAAGCCGATGTTCAAATTGTTTATCCTTTCAGCCGAAGTTTTTTGATACGGTTGGAAAGAAAACAAAGTGTTGTAGAACAGCAAAGCAATACTACCGAAATGATTAATGAATTAGGCTTAAAATATATTTTTGAATTCTAAAACTATAAAAATGGGAATCAATGAAGAAAAAATTAATAGCATTCTTTAAAAAGCATGCTGGACGCTCTTTCAAGAGTAGAGAATTAGCAAAGAAGCTTGAAATTGAATATGATCATGAGTACGATGCAATGAAAGCTATGCTTCATAAATTGTGTGAAGATCAGCTTTTAATTAGAATCGGGAAAAAATATAAACTCAATTCAATACCTATAACAGGAAGAATTATTGGTGAGTTAAGCATAAATAAAGGCGGCTATGGATTTGTGATTCCCGAAAATAAAGACTTAAGCGATATTTTTATTGCAGCCAGAAATTTGAGTACGGCATTCAGCGGAGATGTTGTAGAAGTTTCTTTGTTTGCTCATCAAAAAGGAAAAAATATTGAAGGGCAAATAATAAATATTGTTAAAAGAAAACGAGAAGAAATTGTTGGGACAATTCATAAAACTAAATCTTTCTTTTTTGTAAAACCGGATGAACAGGAAATACATAGAGATATTTATCTTGATAAATCAAAACTTAACGGAGCTAAAGAAGGTGATAAAGTTGTAGTCTCAGATTTCGAATGGGATTCATCAATGCCCAACCCGGAAGGAAGGGTAATTGAAGTAATTGGTAAATCGGGAAGCCCGGATGCAGAGTTAGTTTCTATTGCGCGTGAATTTAAAATCCCTTATCAGTTCCCTCCCAAAGTAATTGAAGAGGCAGAAAGTATAAGTTTAATTTCTGATGAAGAAGAATTAAAGGGCCGACTTGATTTCAGAAATAAGAATGTTTTTACAATTGATCCTTATGATGCAAAGGATTTTGATGACGCACTTTCAATTGAGACTTTGGAGAACGGAAATTTTTCTGTAGGTATTCACATTGCTGATGTTTCTCATTATGTGGAAGAAAAATCAACATTAAATAAAGAAGCTTTAAAACGCGGGAACAGTGTTTATCTTGTTGGAAGAGTTATTCCAATGCTTCCTGAAAAATTATCAAATGGTATTTGTTCGCTAGTCCCAAATGAACAGCGATTGACATATTCAGTTGTAGTGGAATTGACTAAACGCGGCAAAATTGAAAAATATGTTATAAAGAAATCTATTATTAATAGTAAACAAAGATTTACGTATGATGAAGTTCAGGAAATAATTGAAAATGAAAAAGGTGATTTTTCCAAAGACGTTCTTCTTTTAAATGATCTTGCTATGACGTTACGTAAAAAAAGATTAAGGGAAGGAAGCATTGAGTTTTCTACTCCTGAAATAAAATTTGAACTTGATGAAGATGGAAAGCCGGTTGCAATTAAAAAGAAAGAAATTAAAGAAAGTAACATGCTGGTTGAAGAATTTATGCTTCTTGCTAACAAACTTGTTGCTCAACATATTGCTCTTCCCAAAAAAGGGCCGGTAAAACCGTTTGTTTACAGAATTCATGATTTGCCTGATTCAGAAAAAATATATGAATTTTCTAAATTCGTAAAATCGCTTGGTTATTCTTTTGATCCTAATTCAAAATCACGATCCAATCAATTTCATTTATTAATGCAGCAAGTTAAAGGATCTGAAGAAGAGGGTTTAATAAACGAGCTTGCCATTCGTTCCATGGCTAAAGCGGTTTATTCTCCACAAAATATTGGTCACTACGGTTTAGGCTTTAAATATTACACGCATTTTACATCCCCAATCCGGCGGTACTCAGATTTAATAGTCCATAGATTACTCTTGAATTATATTGAAAATAAGAATCAATCTCACTATACTACAAGTCAGCTTGAAGATATTAGTAATCACATCTCGGAAACCGAAAGAAATGCAATTGAAGCAGAGAGGCTTTCGGTTAAAAGAAAACAAATAGAATATTTAAAAGAGCATGTTGGAGAAGAATTTCACGCAATCATTTCCGGCATTACATATTTTGGAATGTTTGTTAAAATAAGTGAGATTTTAGCCGAGGGATTAATTAGACTGAGAGATTTGGAGGGAGATTTTTACGTTTACGATGAAAAGAAATATGCTTTAATTGGAAGGAAATCTAAAAAACAATTTAGGTTAGGTGATAAAGTTCAGGTGAAATTAATTAGAGTTGACATTGAAAAATCTGAACTTGATTTTATTATACCGGAATAATGGAGTTCATTTATGAAAGCTAAATATTTACTTCATTTTATAATATTACTTTTATTATCAAGTCAGTTTACATTTGGGCAATTTGGTAAAAATAAAGTTCAGTACAAGAATTTTACCTGGTATTATATTCAGTCTGATCATTTTGATATTTACTTTTCACAAGATGGTTCGGATCTCGCAGAATTCACATCAAAAATTGCCGAACAATCATTAGAATCAATTCAAAACAGCTTTCATTATAAAATTAATAATAGAATTTCAATTATTATTTATAACTCTACAAATGATTTCCAGGAAACAAATATTACAGATTCATACCTTAGCGAAGGTATTGAGGGTTTCACAGAACTTTTCAAAAACCGTGTGGTTATTCAATTTATGGGATCATATAAAATGTTGAGACATTTAATTCATCATGAATTGTCTCATGCAGTTATAAATGATATGTTTTATGGGGGCTCCATTCAGAATATAATTTCTAATAATATTTCAATCGATCTGCCAATGTGGTTTAACGAAGGTATGGCTGAATATCAGGCACTCGGCTGGGATATTGATGAAGATATGTTTATTCGCGACGCAGCTATAAATGAATACCTACCTGATATAAAAGACTTAAACGGTTACATGGCTTATAGAGGCGGGCAATCAGTATTTTATTACATTGCAAAAAAATATGGTAAGGAAAAAATAGGAGAGCTGATAAACAAAATTAAAGGTGCCGGCAATGTAGAGGCTGGCTTAAAATCATCCATCGGGTTAAGCATGAAGGAATTAAATGAACGATGGAAAAAAGATATTAAACAAAGATACTGGCCGGATATTGCAGATAGAAAAGATCCGGATGAATTTGCAAAACGATTAACTGATAATCGTGAAGATGGAGGATTTTATAATACCAGCCCGGCTATTTCGCCGCAAGGTGATAAGATTGCTTTTATTTCCAACCGGGATTATTACTTCGATGTTTTTATAATGGATGCCACAGATGGCAAGATTATTAAAAAATTGGTTAAAGGAAATAGAACTTCTGATTTTGAAGAACTGAATATTATTACGCCTGGATTAACCTGGTCACCTGACGGCAAAAAGATTGCTTTGTCAGCAAAGAGTAATGGTTATGATGTTATTTATATAATTGATGTTGAGTCTGAAGATAAAGAAACTCTTCCCGTAAGATTGGATGGAATAAAGAGCGTTAATTGGTCGCCTGATGGGAAATACCTTGCTTTTGTAGGCCATACTGCTAAGCAATCTGATATTTATATTGTTGACGTAAATACTTTTGAAACAAAAAATTTAACAGACGATATTTTTACCGATAATGATCCATCCTGGTCAAGAGACGGCAAAACAGTTTATTTCTCTTCGGATAGAAATAATTATATCTCAAGCAAAGCACTCGCAGATACATTTAAAATTTATCATCACAATTATAATCAGAGTGACATTTATTCAATAACTGTTGACTCCAAGAAAATTAATAGAATAACTAATCTTCCATATAGCAACGAAATAAACCCAGTTATAGGCCCAGATGGAAGTGAATTACTATATATCTCAGATTTAAATGGGATTAAGAATATTTATAAACAGAGATTAATTGTTACGGCAAAAGATTCAGTTAAAAACATAACCGAATACAAACCAATTCCAATTACGAATTCGTTAAATGGACTTTATCAGATATCAACTTCAAAAGATGGAATGAAATTAACATTTAGTACTTTGTTTCAATCTGCATTCAATATCTTTTTAATTACCAATCCATTCGAGCCGAAGACGAAACTGAAGAAATTAGAACCCACAATTTATATGTCACAATTACTTGAAAAAGATGAAAAGAAACCTGAAATAAAAACTGCTGAAGAAAGCAGGAAAGATTCAGTTAATAAATTAAACGGAATTAATTTATATACCGGTGCTGTGGTTGATACTTCAAATGTTTATGGAGATTCAGTTAAAATAGATTTTAATAATTACGTATTCGGTAATAATTTTTATGCTTCTGAAGACACAACAAAAAAAGTTGACTCCACCTTTACACTCAATGACAATTTAGATTCGAAAGGGAATTATAAGGTAAACAAATACAAAATCACTTTTTCACCGGATATTGTTTACGCTAATGCCGGATATAGTTCATTGTATGGATTGCTCGGAACTACGGTTATATCTTTTAGTGATGTTTTAGGCAACCACAGATTAATTGGTGTAACCAGTCTACAAATAGATTTAAAAAATAGTGATTACGGTTTAGCGTATTATTTTTTACCCAAAAGAATTAATTATGGAGTTGAAGCCTTTCATACCGCCCGATTTGTTTTTTTGTATAATGGTTTAGGTGATGAGCTCTATAGGTTTAGAAATTATGGGGCGGTCCTATCAATGAGTTATCCGTTAAATAGATTCTATAGGCTTGATGCTGGCTTAAGCTGGTTAAACGTTTCCAAAGAAAATTTGGATAATAGTGAAGTACCTTCTGAAAAGGCAAGTTTTGTTGTTCCGGCTATAAGTTTTATTCATGATAATGTGCTATGGGGACCAACTGCCCCGGTTGATGGAACCAGGTATAGGTTTGATGTTTTCGGAAATCCGGGCATTGCAAATAAAAAGCTGAATTTTTATTCTTTTACAGGAGATTACCGGACTTACTTTCTTTTCTGGAGCGATTACTCTTTTGCATTTAGATTATCCGGCGGAGCTTCCGGCGGAAATAATCCGCAGCGATTTTTTATTGGGGGAACTGAAAATTGGATAAATAGAAGTTTTGCAACTACAGATATTCCTATTGAATCTGTTTCAGATTTTGCTTTTTTAACTGCAGCCTTACCTTTACGCGGTTATGATTATGCTGAACAGATAGGAACTAAATATGGTTTAATGAATTTAGAATTAAGATTTCCACTCATTAGATATTTGGTTACGGGAGCCTTGCCATTACTCTTTAGCAACATTCTTGGCGTAGCTTTTTTTGATGCCGGTTCAGCATGGAACAATACAAAACAATTAAAGTTTTTTGAACGCAATGCTAACGGCAGTGTTGTTTCAAAAGATCTTCTAATGGGAACCGGTGTTGGTGCTCGAATGTTTTTCCTTTACTTTCTGTTGAAGTTTGATGTTGCATGGGCCTATAATGTAGATCATTTTACCAAACCTAAATTTTATCTTTCGTTAGGCGCAGACTTTTAACCTAAATAGTTAACTATGGAGATTAAAAAAAACCCGTAAATGTATTTTACGGGTTTTGTTTATTTAAATACTTTTATTCTTTAGAATTATTTTTTTGCTTCAGTTTTACTATCCTTTTTTGCTGAATCCTTATTACTCTTCCCGTTATTTTTATAATCAGTTTGATAGAAACCACTGCCTTTGAATATCGGGCCTGAACCAGCTCCAATTAATCTTGTTACTTTACCTTTACATTTTGGACATTCTTTTATTGGTTCATCTGTCATCTTTTGAAATAACTCAAAAGTATAATTACAATTATTACATTTATAATCATACGTCGGCATTTTATTTACTCCTGAATTAAAATTAGCAAGAAAACATAATGAAAATTTCCTAAAATTTCTATAACTTTCTTCTGGCTTATTTTTTCAATTGATTTATGAAAACAAATAATAATCTAAACACACCTCATTTAGGCTTAAGCAGCATTTGCAAATTATTTATAACACTGATATTGATTTTATTTTTTCAAGGATGTTTAAATTATATTCAAGAAGTTAAATTGTATCCTGATGGCTCCGGTAAAATGAAGATAAATTATTGGATGAAATCACCTGATAATGAGAATGTCTCCATTGTTGATAAAATGGGAATCTTTAATCCCGATTCTATTCGCAATGAATTTACTTCACCTTTTAGTTCAATAGACAATATTGAAGTTTATGCTGATACTACTGATAGTACAACCCATGCTGTTATTGAACTTTCATTCACGCATATTGATTCTCTTAATAAAGCTAAAGCATTTTTAGGATCTGAATTTTCATTAAAAGACGGAGCTGCAGGACAAAAAGTCTTTTCCCAATTTATTCCGCCATATGCAACAGGATTTGGAATTGATAGAAGCGCTTATCATGTATCCTATAGATACACTTTTTCAGGGGAGATTATAACCCACAATGCGCCTAAAGTTGAAGGGCGAACTTTAGTATGGGACTATTCTTTAGCGGAGATTGGGAGTGGGAAAACCATTTCAGTAACTTTCATTCCCTTTAAATTGAAAGAAACTCCTTACTGGATTTATACTTTAAGCGGGCTGGTACTACTATTTGTCATATTTTTCCTTTTTAGAAAGAAAAAGGATTAAAATATAGTATATTGACAGAGGCTCCAGATAAATATTTTATTGACTTACCTAAGTGATTTGTATATATTTATCCTCTATTTTTAAAAAAAATAGCACTCAATTTTTTATGACGAATACTGAATTCAAAGTTTTTTCCGGCAGTTCAAATCTGCCGCTTGCAACTAAGATTGCAAATAAACTTGGAATGCAGCTAGGTGTTCTTGAGTTAAAAAGATTTAGTGATGGAGAAATTTGGGTTAAATACGGTGAAAATATCCGTGGATCAGAAGTATTTTTAATTCAATCCACAAACCCACCGGCTGAAAATCTTTTGGAGCTGCTAATAATGGTGGATGCTGCCAAAAGGGCTTCAGCAAAAAGAATTACTGTGGTTATTCCTTATTTTGGTTATTCGAGACAGGACAGAAAAGATCAGCCCAGGGTCTCAATTACAGCAAAGTTAATTGCAAATTTAATTACCGTATCCGGTGCTGACAGGGTAATGACAATGGATTTGCATGCAGCTCAGCTTCAAGGTTTTTTTGATATCCCTTTTGATCACCTTTATGGTTCATCTATTTTTATCAGTGTCTTGGAGGATATTAAAGATAATTTAGTTGTCGTTTCTCCGGATGTTGGCGGTATTAAAATGGCGCGTTCATATGCAAAAAGGCTTAATGCTGGTCTTGTTGTAATAGATAAAAGAAGACCAAAACAAAATTTAGCAGAAGTCGTTCATATTATAGGGGAAGTTGATGGAAAGGATGTTCTTATTGTTGATGATTTAATTGATACGGCTGGTACTTTTGTAAGTGCTATCCAGGCCTTGAAGGAAAAAGGAGCCCAGAAGATCTATGGAGCCATTTCTCATCCTCTTCTTTCCGGCCCGGCAATGGAACGTATTAATAATTCGGAATTAAGCAAATTGTTTGTTGCAGATACAATTTCTATAAGTGAAGAAGTACAAAAAAATAATAAAATATCGGTAGTTACAGCATCGGACATTTTCTCCGAGGCAATTCAAAGAACATTTAATAATGAATCAATAAGTTCATTATTCGATGTAGATAAAGGATAATTTTAGTTTTAGGAGCCATAATGGAAAAAGTAGTTTTAAAAGCGAATATTAGAAATGATTTCAGCAAATCAGTGCGAAATACTGCAAGAAAAAATGGAAGGGTGCCTGGAGTTTTTTATTCCAGAAATCTTAAACCATTTTCATTTGAAGTACAAGAACAAGCGTTGAAACCCCTAGTTTATACTTCGCAAAACCATCTAATATCACTGCAAGTTGATGGGCAAGATGAGCATGAATGTATTATTAAAGATGTTCAATTTGATCCTTTAACAGATAAAGTTGTTCATTTCGATTTGTATGGATTGATAACAGGCGAAAAGATTGAACTTGAAGTTCCGTTACAATTTAAAGGCGCTGCAATTGGTGTTAAAGAAGGCGGAATTGTACAACAACTATTGCATAAGCTGGATATTGAATGTTTGCCTAAAGATATTCCGCAGCACCTGGAAATAGAAATTAGTGAACTTAAACTTGGCGATGCAATTCATGTAAGCGATTTAAGTTTTGAAAATATTACAATATTAAATTCAGAGGATACTGTTATTGTTGCAGTCACTCATCCTAAGGTAGAAAAAGAACCAGTTCCTGGGGAAGAAGGGGAAGAGCAAACTGCCGAACCTGAAGTTATTGGCAAAGAAAAATCTGAAGAAGACGAAGATTAATATTTTTAGTGAAAGTAATTTTGGGAATTGGTAACCCCGGGACAAGGTATCAATACAACAGGCATAATGTGGGTTTCATGTTTGTGGATTACTTAGCAGCAAAATATTCTATTCAATTTCATCCCGCTAAAGGTGATTATTTCATCGCGAATGGTTCAATTAATAATTCAAATTTTTCATTGGTAAAACCCGCTACTTATGTAAATAATAGCGGGATTGCCGCATTTCAAATTCTTGAATTATTTAAGCTTAAAGCTGAAGATATTATGGTTGTTGTTGATGATGTTAATTTCAATTTTTCCGAATTCAGAGTAAAGGAATTTGGAGGAGATGGCGGCCACAATGGATTGTCTTCGATAATTTATCATCTGAATACTAATAGATTCCCGAGAATTAGAATTGGCATTGGGCAAAATTTTGAAAAAGGTAAAATGCCTGAATACGTGCTTTCTGATTTTAGCGAGGAAGAAAAACAAGAGCTTTACGGTTCGTTTGAAAAAATTTTTCCGCTTGCAGAGGAATTTCTTTTTGGTGGAATTAAGCAAATGCTTAATGCAAATAGCCGACTATTTAATGAAGTTTCTAAAGAAAATAACTCTAATAAGAACGATATAAATTAGGAGAGCTTATGAGTATCAGCTTCTATATAATTCCGTTGTTCGGAGTACTTGCCTTACTTTACACTTTTTGGAAATCAGCCTGGGTTGCTAAACAGGACGCCGGCACAGATAAAATGAAAAAAATATCTCAGTACATTGCTGAGGGTGCAATGGCATTTCTAAAAGCAGAGTATAGGGTGCTAATAATTTTTGTAATATGTGTAGCGATTTTACTTGCGGTATCAGCCGATTCTACGGATTCGTCTCCTTTTGTTGCAGTTTCGTTTTTAACAGGGGCTATATGTTCTGCATTAGCCGGATTTATAGGAATGAGAGTTGCAACCAAAGCAAATGTTAGAACCACAAATGCAGCAAGAACGAGTTTGGGTAAAGCTCTTGAAATTGCTTTTGCCGGCGGTTCAGTTATGGGAATGGGTGTTGTTGGTTTGGGTGTTTTAGGACTTGGTACTTTATTCCTTATATACAGCAGTACATTTGGAGTTGATACAAGAGTAGATTTAACAAGAGTAATTACAATCCTTACCGGGTTTTCTTTCGGCGCTTCTTCCATAGCATTATTTGCTCGTGTTGGCGGCGGAATTTATACTAAGGCCGCAGATGTAGGGGCAGACTTAGTTGGTAAAGTTGAAGCAGGTATTCCCGAAGATCATCCCCTTAATCCTGCAACTATTGCTGATAATGTCGGAGATAACGTTGGTGATGTAGCTGGAATGGGAGCTGATTTATTTGAATCGTACGTTGGTTCAATAATAGGAACAATGGTACTGGGAGCCTCATTCATGGGAGATAAAGGATTTGTTGATGATTTTAATGGCCTCTCTGCAGTATTCCTGCCGCTTATCATAGCAGGTATCGGTATTGTAATGTCTATTCTCGGAACATTTTTCGTAAAAGTGAAAGAAGGCGGCGATCCTCAAAAAGCACTTAATATAGGTGAATTCGGTTCCTCTGGATTGATGGTAGTCGCGCTTTATTTTATTATCAACTGGGTCCTTCCTAAAAGCTGGAGTTTTGAAGATCCGTTATATGGAACTACTTACACTATCACTTCACTTGGAATATTTTTCTCAACGGTAATAGGGTTATTAGCTGGAGTTATTATTGGTGTTGTTACTGAATATTATACAGGGACAGGTAAAAAGCCTGTTCTAGCAATTGTACGGCAGTCATTAACAGGTTCTGCCACAAATATCATCGCTGGGCTGGGAAATGGAATGATCTCAACAGTAATTCCAATTATAATTATTGCAGTTTCCATTATAGCTGCATTTTATTTCGGCGGTTTATATGGAATTGCAATTGCTGCAGTCGGAATGCTTTCAAATACAGGGATTCAATTAGCTGTTGATGCTTACGGGCCAATTTCGGACAATGCCGGTGGAATAGCAGAGATGTCTGAATTACCGAAAGAAGTTAGACAAAAAACTGATAAATTAGATGCGGTAGGCAATACAACAGCTGCGATAGGAAAAGGATTTGCAATAGGGTCCGCGGCCTTAACCGCTTTAGCTTTATTTGGAGCTTATATGACTTCTGCTCAAATTAATTCTATTGATATATCTAAAGCCAATGTTATGGCTGGATTATTTATTGGCGGTATGCTGCCACTACTATTTTCAGCTTTAGCAATGAAAGCAGTAGGGCGCGCAGCAATGTCTATGATAGAAGAAGTTAGAAGGCAATTTAAAAGTATTCCAGAGCTAACAGCTGCTCTTGCTGTAATGAAAAAAAATGATAACAAAGAAATGTTGGAATGGTCAGTAGAAGATAGGCATGTATTTGAACTAGCAGATGGTAAAGCTGAATACGGAAAATGCGTTGACATTTCCACTCGTGCGGCAATAAAAGAAATGGTTATCCCCGGGTTATTAGCCGTTGTGGCCCCCGTTTTTATAGGTTTTGCTGGAGGTCCTGAAATGTTAGGCGGACTATTAGCTGGAGTAACCGTTGTGGGCGTGTTAATGGCAATATTCCAGTCAAATGCCGGAGGTTCATGGGATAATGCTAAAAAAATGTTTGAAGAAGGTATAGAAATTAACGGCGAAAAATATTACAAAGGATCCGAACCACATAAAGCTGCAGTAGTTGGTGACACTGTGGGGGATCCATTTAAAGATACTTCCGGGCCTTCGTTGAATATACTTATAAAATTAATGGCAGTTGTTGCACTTGTAATTGCTCCATTAATTAAATAAATTTAAAGGTTTTTAAAATAAAATATATATAAACCCCTGCTCTCATCTTTGGTTGAGGGCTTTATTATCCAAAGGAGGTGAAAAGACAGCATGAATACAAATGTCTATGAAAGCGCAGTGCTAATAAATGCTGCTTTAGATGATGAACAAATTGAAAATGTAGTTTCCCGCATCAAAGATACTATCATAAATAATGGTGGAGAAATTAGAGAAATCGATAAATGGGGAAGAAAAAGATTAGCCTACATGGTAAACAAAAGTAAAATTGGTTACTATGCTATCTACCGGTTTAACGCTCCCTCAACGATTGTTTCAAAATTAGAAAGAGCTTTTAATCTTGATGATCAAGTTCTAAGATATTTAACAATTGCCTTAAGTAGTGAAGCAGTTGAGTATCTAGAAAAAAATAAAAGCTCTGAGAATGATTTGGATTCTTCTTCGGACAAACAAAACAACTCAGAAAAATCTTCTGAGAAGGTAGAGGAAGAAACAAAAGCAAAGTGATTAATTAACAATTTTAGATTAAGTATGGAGGAAAAACCATGGCCGATTTGAAAATGCCCGAAATTAACTACGTTATTGTTGCCGGTAATCTTACAAAAGATCCAATTTTTCGTCAGACGACAAATAATACCCCTGTGGTTAATTTTTCTATTGCGTCTAATCGAAAATACAAAGATAGCTCAAACCAATGGCAGGAAGATGTATGTTATGTCGGCATTGTCGCATGGAATAAACTGGCAGAAAGCTGCCGCGATAGATTGA
>CAZRMA010000005.1:12804-31615 GCA_964600655.1 uncultured Ignavibacteriaceae bacterium | reverse complement strand
CAGTTTATCAAGTGGAGTTTATTTTTATCAACTTCAAACAAATGAATTTAGTAAGGCAATAAAATTTTTATTATTAAACTAAGATGCTCCTTAATCAGCGGCTTATACCGAACGTTAATATGATGATGCATAAGTGTAGTTTTTGATTTATAGTTTTCATTTAACATTTTGTTCAAATTAGTTTGCAAGTGTAAGTAAGGGCACTGCCATTGTGTGTGATGCTAAAAGGCAGCTACAAATTTTAAACTTTGATTGTAAATCAAGCACAATTTGCAATATCATCTGCAGTGATTTACGAAGCGGCATTCCTTTTCTTGGTTGCTGCTTATCGGCAATGCCGATATTATGATGGAGCACATTAATAGAAAACAAGGATCATCAAATATGAAAAATATAAAATTAAATTTATTCCCTAAGCATTCAGTGATAAGCTCAACCATAATAATTTTCATCATATTTATTTTTTTTAATCCTTTAATTGCCCAAACCATTCTTGAAGATACGACGACCTATGATTTGCCTGATGGATTTAGTCGTACAAAAGTGATCTCAGATTTTAAATTAAACAAAGGTCAATTAATAGCTACACTATTTAAAATGGAAAAAGTGAAGTCATGTAAATTTAAATTCGTAAGCCGGAAAAATTTTAAAGAAGATTTCAATTTTGAAAACATTGAGAAGCAATGCAGAAATCAAAATGAACAAATTGTCATGCAAGTGGCATCTGCCTTTACACCTGATTGGAAGGGAATTGAAGGCTTTGCTCTTCAAGATGGTCAAAGCGTCGGAGAAGATACCTATCTAGGAGAGAATAAGAAGTTAATTTATAGAGGCCTTCTTCTTATTAAAGATGGGTATCCTGTCATTACTAATTTGGATAATATATCAGACAAGGCTGCTTTCGTTGCCAATGCTATCAAAAACAAGTACTCCTTATTTCAGCAAGTTGCCGCAATCATCAATGGTAAAATAAATTCCAAGGTTAATCTTCCAGGCATCCACAAACGTAGGTTTTTTATAGAAATTACAGAAGATCATCAAACTAAATTTGGAATTGTAAGTTTCATTATACCAATGAAATATTCTGATGCCGTTAGCGCAATCAAATTGATGGGAAAAGATACTTTCATAGTGAATAATGCACTGTATCTTGATATGGGATCAGTTTCCGAAGGACACTTTTATGATAGTAAAGGGAATGAGCACTTAATAGGCGACCCTCATGCTAATGTTGAGAACTATACGAATGTATTAGTGATGTATAAAAATATTAAGCTAAAGTAACTTTAAGACAGTTATTGTCTACCTGGGTAGTACATGATTTAAGTCATATCAGGCAAATAACCAGAGTGATGGCAAAACAATATAAAGATGAAATAGGCCCGTGGGAAGAATATTTAAGGATAATAAAAGAATAAAAGAAAATATTAAAAACAGCCTAATAGCTTCAATAAATAAAAAGTCAATAGAGTAAAAGAGAATAATATTTTCCGATTCGATTCAGTGCTAAAAAGTTCATTGAAAACTTGTCCACCTTTGGCGGAACTTAGCTTCAAATAATTTATTACTTAAACGATAATCAATTCCTTAATATCACTACATGGTCACGCCAAATGCATGCAAAATGCATGCAGGTTTTAGATTTGTAGTCCCTTTGAAGGAATCATCGGCAGTCATTTCTCCGCGGCGGAATGGGCTGGGAGTTAATTATATGCCCGTTATACAAAATACGAAAAAAAGAAATCGATAAATATGAATCAGGCAACTAAAAATACTTTTCTTCTAATCATATTCTGGCTGATATCGAATAATCTTTTAGCTCAAAAAACTAATATTGAAACGAAAGATTTTTATGTCAATAACGCAAATTTAATAGATTCATTAATTTTTGTTAAAAAAATAAATGATAAAACAATTTTATTGTCGTTTGGTGCAGATGCTGTTGCTGCGATAAAAACTCAAAAGGGAATTGTTGTAATTGATGCAGGTATTTCTACAGTACTAACTTCAAAATATCGGAAAAAAATAGAAGAAAGTTTTCAATCTAAAAGATTTGCTTATGTAATTAATACACATGGTCATCCAGATCATTATGGCGGTAACAGTGTGTTTTCTGAAGCTAAAATTATAGGGCAGGAAAACGGGTTAAAAGAGATTTCTGCTCAGTTGGTGAATCCTAAAAAAAAACAGAGGCTATTAAAAATTGTTGAACAGTATGATTTAAAACTCAATGAATGTGTAAGGAATACAAAAGAATGGTACGATGCATATACACAAAAAACGAGATATTACTATGCTCTTAATGATGCGAAATTAAAGATTTCAATTAAGGGACCGGAGATAACATTTTCAAACAGTTACAAAATTGAAATGGGAGATGTTTCAATAGAGATGATTTACTTTGGTAAATGTCATTCAGAAAGTGATATTTTAATTTATGTCCCGGAATTAAACATGCTATTTACAGGCGATTTGATGTCTAAATATGGCAGGCCAAGTATTAATGATTCGTTAATGCAGGATAAAGTCAAATGGAAACGAGCAATAGCCTGGATAAAAAATAGGATATCTAATATTGAAATCATTATCAACGGGCATGGAGAATTACTTGGAAAAAAAGATCTAAAATATTTTAATAACTACATGTTTGAAAAAAGTTCGGAATAAACAATTAGTTTCTAATAGGTGAATAAACAAATTCTTAAATTATGAATGTTATGATAGATAATAAAACAATAAAGTGGCTTCTTGATGGAGATGTCTCTCTCCAATATCAAGTCCATCGCGACTTGCTAAATAAGGAACGAAATTATTTAAGGAATCGAATTTCAAAAGAAGGCTGGGGATTTAAATTCTTATCTAAGCGAAATAAAAACGGACATTGGGGCCGGTCTTTTTATCAGCCTAAATGGATTTCTACTCATTATACTTTATTGGATTTGAAAAATTTATCCATCTCCCCGAAGATAAAAGAAATTCAGCAAACTATATCAATGAAACTTAGAGAAAATAAAGGTGAAGATGGAGGGATACTTCCTATTGGTTCGATAAAGGTTAGTGATGTTTGTATAAATGGAATGTTTCTAAATTATGCATCATACTTTAAAGCAGATGAAGAAAAATTAAAATCAATAGTTGATTTTATTTTGTCACAGCAAATGAAAGATGGTGGATTCAATTGTCACTTAAATAGAGTTGGCGCAGTTCATAGTTCTCTTCATACAACTTTATGTGTACTTGAAGGCATTTTAGAATACAAAATAAATAATTACAAATACAGATTAAAAGAGTTACAAAAAGCCGAACTTGAATCAAGAGAATTTATTCTAATGCACAGACTATACAAGTCAGATAAAACAGGCGAGATAATTAAAAATCAATTTTTAAAATTGTCTTATCCTTCAAGATGGTATTATGATATTCTTCGTGCATTGGATTATTTTCATTTAGCAAAAGCGAAGTATGATGGAAGAATGAAAGATGCAATTGAAGTTATTTTGAAGAAAAGAAAAACGAATAATTTATGGCTATTACAATCAAATCATCCAGGGCAAACTCATTTCGAAATGGAAAAAGTCGGAGAACCTAGTCGTTGGAATACTGTGAGAGCATTGAGAGTTTTGAAACATTTTGAAACAAAGATAATTTCCTTCTAATCGTAATTTTATTCTCATTGCGACTTCTTTTCTAATTACATAACTTTACTTGCCTTTTTGAAGGCGAGTTTATTTTCAATAAAAATGGTTGTCAAATGAAAATTATCAAATACATTATTCTTATATCAATATTAGTTTTATTCGGCTGCAGCAAGGAATCTGATAAGGGTTACATGGATGAAGCTTCAAAGGAAATGAAAGACAGCAGTATAACTGAAGCCATTAATTCCTATGAAACTTTGGTGAAAGAATATCCTCAAAGCGATTTAGCCCCGGAAGCATTATTTCAGCTTGCCCTTATTTATCAAAACAAAATGGATAAAACATTATCAGAAAAAGAATGTTTGCAAAAAGCCGTCGATACTTATAGAAGTATTTATGATAAATATCCACAGACAAAAAATGCTGCTAAGGCATTGTTTATGTCTGGGTTTATTTTAGCAAATGAACTTCATAATTATGATAAAGCTACCGAAACCTATAATTTATTTCTTAAAAAATATCCTAGTAATGACTTAGCTATTTCTGCAAAAGAAGAATTAGAGCACATGGGCCTTTCTCCAGAACAAATATTGGAAAAGAAAAAGACGACAGGAATTTAATGCCGGCAGCAAATGAAGATTATAGGAAATTTTTATCACCTGCATATGTATCAAAATTAAATTCACTTGAATTAAGAGCAAAGTTAGTTGTAGAAGGTTTTATGGTGGGGCTTCATAAAAGTCCTTACCACGGTTTTAGTGTTGAATTCACCGAACACAGGCCTTACATGCAAGGGGATAATCTGCGTAATGTTGATTGGACGGTGTACGCAAAAACAAACCGGTATTTTATTAAACAATACGAAGAAGAAACAAACTTAAAAAGTTACATCCTCTTAGATACTAGTAAGTCAATGAGCTATGCCTCAGAAGGTAATATCTCGAAACTTGAATACGCATCAACGTTGGTTGCCGGCCTTAGCTATTTGATGATTAAGCAGCAGGATGCAGTCGGAATTTCATTGTACTCTGAAAAAATTGATAAATATCTTCCGCCAAAGTCTTCAAGAGCATATTTGCAGCAGTTATTAAAAACTCTTGCCGAAGTAAAACCATCGAGCAAAACAAATACAGCCGCATCATTAAATTCAATTGCAGAAAAAATAAAAAGAAGAGGTTTAGTAATTGTTGTTTCTGATTTATTTGATGATGTGGATTCTGTATTGAGTGCGTTGAAACATTTTAGATACAATAATAACGAAGTGATAGTATTCCAAATTTTAGATCCAATAGAGCAAAGTTTTAATTTTACAGGTGATGCAGTATTTAAGGATATTGAAAATGAAGAAGAACTTACAACTCAGCCTTATCAAATTCAAAAAGCATATAGGCAAGCCATGACTGAATTCATTCATAAAATTAAAAGTGAATGTTTGAATTCAAAAATAGATTACAATTTGATAGATACTTCACAGCCGTATGATAAAGCATTAATAAATTATATAAGAAAAAGATCGAAACTCTATTAAGTCAAATATCAAACCTGCATGCTGGTGGACATGAGTCAAAATTTAAAAGTCAAAAAAAAACAATTTAGCAGTTCAACAATAAAACATTTTAATTCTTCATCAAATTTTTAATCTCATCAAAATATTTCCCAGAAAGTTCTTCAGCTTTAACTTTATCGTTAGCTTCTACAATACTTCTTATTATCGGTTCAGTGTTTGATTTTCTGAAGTGAACCCAATGATCATCAAAGTCAATTCTTAATCCGTCATCCGTATTTATCATTTCATTTTTAAATTTATTCTTTAGTGCATTTATTATTTCATCGGGATTATTATTCCCAAGATTAATTTTCTTTTTAGCAATAAAATAAGATGGGAGAGATTTTTTTAATTCTGAGATTGTTCCGTCAAACTCAAGAAGATGCTGAAGAGTTAGTGCGATTCCAACAAGAGCATCTCTTCCGTAATGCAATGCCGGATAAATGACACCGCCGCTGCCTTCGCCGCCAATCACTGCTTCAACTTCTTTCATCTTCAATACAACATTCGCTTCTCCAACCGGTGAACGAAAAACTTTGCATCCAAAATCTTTTGCCACATCATCCACAGCACGAGTTGTTGATAAATTAACAACAACATTTCCTTTTCTTTTTGAAAGTACAAATTTGACACAACTCGTAATTGTATTTTCTTCACTAAATGGCTCTCCCTTATCAGTAATCAAAACTAGTCTATCAACATCAGGGTCAACCACAACGCCTAAATCAGAATTTGTTTCCTTAATGCGTTTCATTGTTTCAGTTAAATTCTCTGGAATCGGCTCAGGAAGTCTTGGGAAGATTCCGGTTTTTTCACAATTCATTTCAACTACCTCGCACCCAAATTCTCTTAGCAAATCAGGTATACAATAGACTCCAGCTCCATTAACACAATCAACTAATACTTTAAAATTTCTATTTCTTATCTTTTCTTTCTCAATAAATTCAAGATTGAGAACATCACTCATGTGTTTTTTTAAGCCTTCAATAAATTGTGTTTTAGTTCCAATATTATCCCACGTTGAATAATTATCTTCACTTTTCTCTAACAGAGCAATCATTTCCTTATTTTGTGAAGGTGTCATAAATTGCCCCGTATTATTTAATAATTTTAAGGCGTTCCACTCATTTGGATTATGGCTGGCAGAAATCGCAATACCTCCATTTGCAGAGAGATTTTTAACAGTATATTGAACTGTAGGAGTTGGACAAATTCCTATATCAACTACATCTAATCCTTTTGCAAGCAAAGTTCCTGTAACTATAGACTGAACCATATCTCCTGATATCCTTGCATCACGGCCAATAATGACTTTCCCAGTCCCTATAAAATCAGCAAAAGCTGAGGTATATTTAACAAGAGTTTGCGGTTCCAATCCATCACCGACTATACCTCTAATCCCGGAAACACTTACCATCAAAGTAGGCATTAAACCTCCAATCTATAAAATATTTGTAGTTGATTAGTATTTACAAAGATAATGTATTTTTAATAAATCAATGAAATCTTAATTGAATAAGGCACAAATTATTCACAAGCTTGAATATATATTGCTCGAAATTTGGATTTATTTACAATAATAACATTAAATCAGTTGACATATATAGGCAGGAGTTATATATTCAACACGTAGATTTTTAAAGTTAAATTCTTCTTGATGCATATCATTTGTAAATCAATAATATAAGAGGTTCTTGATGAGTAAGTTTCGCTTACTATTTTTACTTTACTCAAATTTCTTTTTCTTTATTAGTACTTTTAGTTTGTTCAATACAATTAAAAATTATTTTACCAGCCATTTCGGAAAATATTCAACGAAGTATCAAGAATTCAATTTTTCAATAAATTCCAATTGTGAATTCGAATTTATATCTAGTTGTAAATTATTTTCACACAAACCAATATTTAATTAAATACTTTATTTAAAAACACGAGGAGTAAAATGCAAAGATTATTTACTGTGTTAGTAGTGTTCGTATTATTTTTTTCAATTTCAAAAGCTCAAAATCCAATAAATGCCAGTACAGTCGATACGTACAATGCGTATTCAGATACTCCATCGGATACAGCAGCTCCTTACTATGGTGATCTTGGTGTAAGAAGAGTGATTGTAGCAGATGCAGATGGTGATGGCACTCAAGAAATTATTGCAACTGATTATTCAAATGGCGGAAGAGTACACGTAATGAAACCTGATGGAAATGGAAATCTTCAGGTTATTTGGTCGTCACCAGTATCCGCAACTTCAAGCGGGTCCACACCGCGATTTCCAAGAGTAGGTGATTGTGATGGTGATGGAAATCCGGAAATTATTTTTGAGCAAAACGGTGAAGGCAGAATCGCTTTTTATGAATGGGATGGTTCTTCATGGGGAACTGAGCCGGCTTTTGAAATCACGAATGATATGTTTAGAGCAGCTGGTTCTTTAGAAGATTTAAGATTAACAAGAGAAGTTTTTCAAGTACATGATTTTGACGGTGACGGTAAATCAGAAATTATTGCTTATGGTAATGGTCCAAGAAGAGATGTATATATTCTAAGTGTAGATGGTGAATTTCCCGGATTTGCTTCATTAGTTATCGAAGGAGGAATGCCACCTGGACCAAATGGACGTGACTGGGTAACTGGTTCACAATGGAGTTCAAACGTAGGCGATATTGATGGAGACGGTAAACTTGAAATTGTAAATAATAATTATGATAATTTTGGTATGTGGGCTATTCAGGTAAATGGTCCAGATTCTTACACATATCCCGATACAACAAAACCTGGTTTTTATCATCGATATTCTGCAGCAGATGGAGTTAGTTATTTTGGATTAGCTGCAGCAGATGTTAATGGTGATGGAAGAGCTGAAATGGTAGGAACAAAGTATCCTGGTTTTGATATGGATCTATTCCAATTTAATACTTGGGACACAACAGCAAATTTATTTTATGATGATCCGGATTCTATTGCGAATAGGTTTGGCGTAATTGCTACACAAACACAACTTGCTGGCTTGGCAGGTAAAACTGCATCAGGTTTTTTCCCATGTGTAAAAGGCGATTTAAATCAAGACGGTAAAGATGAAATTTATACCGGTGGTGGAAGCGGATTAAACTTAATTGCTATACAGTATAAAGGCTCAGGGAGCTTGCTTGATTCTAACAGTTATACTAAAAATTTGGTTTATAAAGGTGAGGGCGGCGATGTATTTGCAACTATTAATGTTTATCATGGTAGATTAGATACTGTTGTTAATGGTACTGATACTACCTTTGTTTTAGATCCATCAATAACGGATACAACACGTGTTGAAACTCCTTTTACTGCTTATATCTATGCTGATAGTGTTGATCTTGACGGTGATGGTAACTTGGAAGTTGTTCTTTCCGAACAAAGTGTATATGATTCTACCACAGTTGTAGAGTATCAATGGGTAGATTCAACTAGTTCGTGGGAAAGAGATAATGCCGCTGAGCATAAAATCATAAATACATATCGTAAAACAATTCGTGTTCTTGAGTATGCAGGGACTACAGGCTTAGTGGACCAAAATTATAATATAATAACTCCTGATGATTATAAACTTGAAAATAATTATCCAAATCCGTTTAATCCTACCACTACAATTAAATTCAGCCTTCCTGTACAAAAAAGTATTTCGCTGAAAATATATGATATGTTAGGTAAGGAAGTGGCCACTTTAGTTAATAATGAAACGTATAATAAAGGAAACTTTAAAGTAACCTGGAATGGAACCAATAATTACGGAGTTAAAGTTGCAAGCGGTAACTATATCGCAAGATTAACTTTTGGCAATTTTTCAAAATCTATTAAGATGACATTATTAAAATAAGCTTTGTGGGGATGTGATTTATTAGAGGCTGTATCAAGAGTATTTCGTTTTTACTATTTTACTTTTGTGCAGCCTCTTATTATTAAGTGTTCCCATTACAATTTGTTTCATACTTTTTAACTAGATAAAAATATTAATAATTAAAGGCATGTCCTTAATTCTTTTGGAAGGCACGCTAATGCAGAAAGTTGTTTTTCTAATTTTTGTAACGGCATTTTTCTTTATCAATTCAAATATATATTCCCAATCTACCGGTAAAATAATGGGAAAAATCACAGATGCTTCAACTGAAGAAGGGATCCCATTTGCTAATGTTTTGGTTAATGGAACTTCAATTGGTGCTGCGTCGGATATAGATGGGAATTATGTGATTTTAAATATACCGCCAGGTGTATATAACGTTACAGCTTCATATGTAGGATATCAAAAAGTTACTATAGAAGATGCATCTGTTAACGTTGGTTTTACAACCACATTGAATTTCAAATTACCTCCAGGTGAAGTTACTTTAACTGCAATTGTTGTTCAGGGAGAAAGAAATCCGCTTATTAGACAGGATTTAACTAACCCAACAGTCGCAATAACTTCAGAATCTTTGGAAAGTCTCCCAGTTGATAATATTTCCGATGTAATTAAATTACAGGCAGGTGTTGTAACTGGTGATGATGGAAGTATTCACGTTAGGGGTGGTTATGGCAATGAAATAGCCTATACTTTAAATGGGCTTTCATTAAATGATCCTTTTGGAAACCAAAGAGCAGTTGGACTTGCTTCGAATGCTGTTCAGGAAGCTTCGGTTTCTACCGGCACATTTAGCGCTGAATTCGGAAATGCACTTAGTGGAGTTGTAAATTATGTTACAAAAGAAGGTTCTGATAGATTATCATTTAGTCTCAAAGCATATGGTGGCGATTATATAACATCAAGAACTGATTTGTTCAGCAATAAATTAGGTTCTAAAAATATTGACGGTTTCAACAGAAGCAGGATTGAAGCTACTTTGGGTGGGCCTATACCAATAACCAGTTCAACAAGATTTTTTGCTTCTGGAATTTATGAAAATTTCAAAGGAACTTATTATGGCCAAAGAGTATATAATCCTACAGATTCCTATTTAACTCCCGATAATTTTAAAAGCTCGGATGCAAGATATGGAAATGCAACTGGTGCGTATATTTTTAATCCTTTTGAACCAAACAGCAATGGTCTTCCAACCGGCGACAAAAAATATGTCGCTATGGATCCAAATAATACATTAAACCTCCAATTCAATATTAGCCAAAAAATCGGCTCATTATTTAAATTGAAATATGAAATTGTTTTCGATAAGGCAAAATCTAAATCATTTACTCCTAATACAAACGGTCGAAATTATTTATTTAATCCGGATGGTGATGGCTGGGATTATAGCCGTGGAATTATAAATACATTCGGTATTACTCATACTTTAAGTGATAAAACTTTTTATACTTTAAAAGGTTCTTACTCATACTACAAAGGCGATCATTATCTTTACGGCGATCCAAATGATCCGCGTTACCTCCCGAGTTTTTATCGGAGGGCAATTGGCAACACTCTATATTATGCTGGGGGGACCGACAATGATATTACACATAGATCTACTGAAACATACAGTGTTAAAGGGGATGTTGTATCACAAATGTTCGGAGTACACGAGGTTAAAGCCGGTTTTGAAATTAGAAAGCATAATATTAAAAGAAATGGATATACAGTAGATTTTTATAAATTAACAAACATAAATGGAATTCCCTCAATTTCATCATTAACTATAAATGATGCTTTATACGATTCGAATTTAACAATTATAAGGGCTGGTTTATTTAGCTCATCCACTTACAATAAAAATCCGATTCAAGGCTCTGCTTATATTCAGGATAAAATAGAACTTGCTAAAACAATGATCTTGAATGTCGGTTTGAGATATGAATTTTTTGACGCTGCCACGCAGTATAATTATGATATTTCAAAAAATTTAACAGACTCTTTGTCAGGATATTTGGATGCTTATCTTACAAAGGCTTCTATTAAGCACATGTTTTCTCCAAGGTTCAGTGTATCTTATCCAATCACAGATAAAGGAGTTATTAGATTTTCTTATGGCCATTTCTATCAAATTGGTTCGCTTGAAAAATTATACGAAAATGATATAAGATGGGTCCCCAATGTTTCATCAGTTGCAACTTTTGGTAATCCAAATGTTAATCCGCAAAGATCTATTCAATACGAAATTGGACTGCAACAACAGCTAGCAGATGATTTTAAATTTGATCTAACGGCATATTATAAAGATGTAAGGGATTATATTTTCACTCAAACTGTTTACACTGAAAAGGCAAGGCAATATAATATTTTAACAAATCTTGCTTACTCAAACGTCCGGGGAATAACTCTTTCATTTCTTAAAAGAAGATCGCCCGGTGGATTATTTTCTGCTACGCTTGATTATACTTTTCAGATTGCTGAGGGAAATCGTACAGAACCCACGGAAGATTTATTTTTTAGTGAAGCATCGGGGAAACAAACCGAAACTTACTTAGTATCATTGAGTTTTGATCGTCCGCATTTAATTAATGGAACGATTAATTTATCAGAACCAAAATCCTGGACATTAGGAATAATTTATAACATTCAAGCGGGAACTCCTTATACACCTGCTCTTCCGCCAAGTTTATCAACAATTACATATTTACAAAACTCATCATTCAAATCGATGCAATGGGGTGTTGACTTGAAGTTTGAAAAATACTTTTCTTTAGGGCCTTTTGATTATTCCGTTTTTATCCATGTAAATAATTTATTTGATACACGTAATGATAGATATGTATATGCAAGTTCGGGTAAAGCTTTATCAAATGTTGAACAAACATTAAATGCTAACCAATTCAATGACCTTCGAGATAGAATTACCAGAGGCGACCCTGGTATGATAGATTTAAATTATATAGATCAATATTACTCTAATCGCCCAGAAAGAATTAGCAAGCCTAGAGAAGTGAGGCTAGGATTCTCGGTACTTTTTAACTAAAATTTTCCAGGATATTAAAGATGTTAAAGAAAAATACTATAATTCTCATATTCTTATTAGTACTGCAAGGTTTAGCTTATACTCAGATTAAGGATAGTGCTGATGCATACTATTATAGAAATTTATCACCAGAAGATGCCTTAAGGATATTTGGCCCGATTAAAGGGGAAAAATTTAATAAAATATCTGGCAACAGTAGAGAAATAAAAGATATTACTATTAAAGGAAATAAGATTACCACGATTCTTTACAATTATGGATCTGTCTGTGCTCCGAGTGCCATATCGAATGTAAATGATTTGGTCTGGAATGGATTGGGTTATGGGTTTGAATTTGGATTAATTGTAGGCGGAGCGGTCATTGATGCTAATGGAGATACACTACACATAGTCAGCGATTCACATGTAAGGTCAACAGAAGGAGATTACAGTCCTGATGCATCATTAAAATGGGGCTGGCTCCCTAAGGATGGGTATTCCGATCCCAACCAGGATCATGTTGCCTCACTAAATGCCGAAGATGCTAATGGTGATGGAAAACCTGATTCGTGGCCCGAAGAATGGTATTCATCCGGTGCAGGAAAATATTTATGGCCTGCGTTCTTAGGTGATCAAGCTACAGCGCCCGATGAGGAAGTTTTCTATGGAGTGGATGATTATACAAACTATGAGTTCATAGATAGATATCAGCCATTTCCTAATGATCTTACCAAAGCAGGACTTGGATTGGATGCAACAGTGAGGCTGCTTCAATTTAATAATCCTTTGGCCGAAGATATTATATTTATGGTTTATCAAGTTACCAATGCATCTGAAAAAGATTTGAATAGATTGTACTTTGGAATGTTTGGTGATCCACATGTGGGTGGATCTAGTGATTATGCTGATGACCGTGCATTTTTTATTCCTCCTAAGGGAGAACTTGCCGATGCATACAATCAGCGCGCAAGAAGCATGGTCTACGCTTGGGATGCGGATTTTAAAGGAGTGGGCGGCAAGGTTCCCGGGTATTTTGGCTGGAAGTTTTTAGAGTCACCATCATTTGATAATAATGGAGTAGATGATGATGACGATGGAATAATTGATGAATCTCCTTTCAATGATAAAGGATTTTACATTGATGGCGTAGCTACTCCTTTTGATTATGGAATTTTTGATAAAGCAAAGTATACTAAGATATATGGTACTCCTAAAGCAAGATGGTCTGGCGACGAAGATGGAGATTGGGATCTTGAAAAACACGATATTGGTATAGATGGAATTGGGCCTGATTCGCCAAATTACCCTGGACCTGATTACGGAGAAGGTGACGGTGTTCCATCTCAAGCATTTTATCAAGACTTAAATGGAAATGGAATATTTGATAAAGATGAATATGGAACTTTAAGCGATGTTCAATTACCAGGATACAAATGGGCAGGTTCTGAGCCTAATTTTGGATATAGAGATATTTCAGAATCCGATATGATTGGATTAACAGGTTTTACTGCAGCAACCTATGGGAATCCGAATTATCCGAAGAACGATGAGCTAATTTGGCAATGGTTTTCTATTCCGGAAATTAATCCTGATCAAGATTTATTAAAAAAAGAAGGCGATAATATATTTTGCTTTTCGACAGGTCCTTTGGGCCTTAAAATAGGTGAATCGCAGAGGTTTTCAATGGCAATAATAATGGGTGAAAACAAAGATGATCTGCTTTTAAATTCCGAAACATCTGTAAGGATACTGGAAGCTGACTATCGTTTTGCACAGCCTCCGGCCAAACCTATTGTGAAAGCTGTTGCAGAAGATGGTAAAGTTAGATTGTATTGGGATGCTAAATCGGAAGATTCTGTTGATCCGCTTACACAAGATAAAGATTTTGAAGGTTATAAAATTTATCGCAGCAGAGACTTTAATTTTTCTGATGTTTATACTATTACTGATGCTAACGGTGTCCCTTTTCTAGGGCAGGCTCTGTTGGATCCAAACACTGGCAAAAGAGCTCAATTCGATTTAATTGATGATTACTCAGGCTTGGGTGAAAAAGAATATGCAGGCCACGGAACTAAATATTACCTTGGCAATAACTCCGGGTTACAACATGAATATGTTGACTCCACAGTTAAAAACGGAATTAAATATTATTATGCTGTGGTCGCTTATGATCATGGTACGCCCGAAATTCCACCAACAGAAACTCAGTCAGTTATACAGCAGGATCCTTTAACAGCGGCATTAATTTTTGATGTTAATACTGTTGAAGTAACGCCTGGTCCAATCTCAAAAGGAATGGCTCCTGCAAATGCCGGATTGGATGGCTCTCCAACTTCTGTAAATTCAGATGCTACTGGAAAAATTACAGTAAAAGTATTGGATGATCTAGCTGTAGACAATAAACTATACAAAATTGATTTTGACACAACCAATTCTTACAGCGTTCTTGATTCAACGGGAGTAGAAACATCATTTGTATCAAAGGATACAATTCTTGTCACCCTTCCAAATAGCCATTTAGAGCCGGGAAGTATTCAGTTATTTGATCAATCTGGTAGTCTGATAGATCCCTCCGTTTATTTCGTTAATTATAACTCTGGACAAATTGCGGGCAAAAAAACTGGTGATCTAACAAAAGGAAATACATATAATATAAATTATAGATATTCACCGGTGTATAAAAGCAAACTTATCAAAAGTGAAGATGCTAATCCTACTTTCGATGGCTTACGGGTATTTGTAGCAAACGATACGCTAACTTTTGATCCTGTAAATTCGAAGTTTATACATAATAGTGATGTGACTGTGCATGATACAATTTTCTATCCAGCACTTATTGGAGTTGTAAGTCTCAGGACTAAAATCAGTGCAGATTGGGAAGTTCGCTGGCATGATACTGATACCTTAGCAGATGGCAATTGGGAATATGGTGATACCGTTAGTACGTTAACTGGAAAATTTGTTGTCCCTTTTCAAATTTTTAATATAACTGCTAATGCTCCGGCAACCTATGTAATTGATGAACTTGTTCCTACGAAAAAGAATAATAAAAGATGGGATTGGGGTGAGGGGATAATTCTTCAACCTCAGGGTGCAACAGGTGCAGCAACTAGTTACGAATTTATTCTTTCATTAGATAAATCAGCATCAACTCAAAGACTGCCGAAAGAAGGCGATGTTTATCAGGTTAAAACTAGAAAACCATTTGAAAAAGGAGATATATTTGTCTTCGAAACTAAAAAAGCTGAAGAAGTAAAAACTACTATACAGGATAATATCAATAACATTTATGTTGTGCCGAATCCATACGTTGCATATAGTATATCTGAGAATCCCGGAAGAACTTTGACGAAAAGAGGGGATAGAGAAATTCAGTTTAGAAATCTTCCACAACAATGTACGATTAGAATTTATACTTTAGTGGGCGAATTGGTGGATACGATTGAAAAAGATGATTTTACAAGTATGGCGAGTTGGGATCTGTTAAGTTCAGAGGGAATGAGAATCGCTTATGGAGTATATATTTATCATGTTGATGTTCCCGGAGTTGGAGAAAAAATCGGAAGATTTGCGGTAATAAAATAATAATTGCTGGTATTAAGAGACAATATTTAATTATTGTCTTTTACTTTATTGAAAATGAATTTTATGGAGAAAACAAAATATGAGAAAGTTTTATTTACTTATACTTATAAACTTTTTTATCTTGTTAAGCAGTGTAAATATACATGCACAATTATTTAGAGATATCACGAAAGTAGGAACAACTGCAGGTCAGTTCCTAAAAATTGGTCCTTCTGCTAGAGCAGTCGGAATGGGAGGTACTTACGTTGGAATAAGTGACGATATTTACGCAATCTATTATAATCCAGCAGGTGTAGCAATTAGTAAAGGAAACGGACAGGTTGCATTCGATCATACTGAATGGCTTGCGGATGTTAGTTATGATTTTGCAGCAGCTTCAATAAACCTTGAATCATTTGGATCATTATTTTTTTCTGTTACATCATTAAGAGTTCCCGAAGAAAAAGTTACAACTTTTGATTACCCTGAAGGCAATGGACAGTTTTGGGATGCAAGTTCTGTTTCTTTTGGAGTTGGGTTTGCAAGAAGGCTTACAGATCGATTTTCATTCGGATTTACCGCTAAATATATTCAAGAGTCAATTTGGAATAGTTCGGCTACCGGTTTCGCATTGGATATCGGGACATATTATATAACTCCATTTAATGATATGGTTATAGGTGCTAGTATTTCAAATTTTGGAACTAAAATGCAATTAGGTGGAAGAGATATTCAGGTTAATTATGATCCGGATGGCAATTCCACAACAGGCCCTAATAACGTTCCCGCCCAATACGAGACTGATAAATATGATCTTCCTCTAACTTTTAGAATCGGTTTCTCTATGGATGTAATCAAATCCAGATATATTAATGTTAAAGCCGCCTTTGATGCTACTCATCCTAATGACAATTCTGAATACATGAATGCGGGTTTAGAAATCGGTTATGACAATTTATTTTTTATGAGGGCTGGGTATAAATCTTTATTCCTTCCCGACAGTGAACAAGGCTTAACGTTAGGTGCAGGATTAAATTATGAAATGAATTCTGGTTTTAGTATAAGAGCTAATTACGGATACGGTGATTACGGAAGATTAAAAAATATTCAATACTTTGATGTAGGATTGATTTTTTAGTGGAAGAATATTGGGTAATTAGAAACGTGTTAAATATTTCTCAAGGAGATAACTGAGACGAATTAAATTTATTTAATATACAATTTAACCCAATTGATTAAAGTAAAATAAATCATGAAAATTCATATTTACTTGAAATGCGTTATTAGATGAGGAATTGAAAAAGCAAATACTAAAAATCAATAAACTACTAGTAAAACAATTCGGAATTCCAAATAGACCTGCAAGTCCACCGACACCTCTAGATATGCTAATTGCCACCATTCTTTCACAGAACACGAATGATAACAATTCTTACAAAGCCTTTAAAAATTTAAAAGCAAAATCCAAAAGCTGGAATGAAATTGAAAAGTTGAAAGTAAAGGAAATTGAGCATCTTATAAAAGTTGCCGGATTAGGAAAACAAAAATCTGCAGCCATTAAAAATGTTCTATCTTCGTTGTTAAAGAATAACGGTAAGATCAATCTAAATCATTTGAAAAAAATGAATGATGATGAAATTCTTAATGAACTTATTCAATATCCGGGAATCGGAATTAAAACTGCAAGTTGTGTTTTGCAATTTTCATTAAGACGAAATATCTGTCCAGTTGACACTCATGTTCACAGAACATTAAATAGAATCGGAATTGTTAAAACAACAACACCGGATAAAACATTTGATGCAATAAAAGGCTATATGCCTGAAGGAATTGCTCACTCTTTTCATACAAATTTAATCAGGCTGGGAAGAGAAATTTGTAAATCACAAAATCCGGTTTGTATAATATGCCCTCTTTCCAAAATTTGTAAATTTGAACATAAAAACTTCGCAAAAATGAACTCTTCTAAACAAAATTCATTTATGCTTCTCGATAGCATCTAATCAGTTCAACATTTCTATTTCATATCAAATAATGTAATCATTATCATAATTAAAAATTATTACCTGGGTATTGACTAATATTCTTAAATACACTATAATGCAGAATAATATTCGTACAAATTATAGAATAACCAAATAATGAATGATATTGACAAACAAATACTGAAGATTCTTCAAAATAATGGGAGAATTACAAATGTTGAAATTGCCAGACAAATCAATATGGCTCCTTCCGCCGTTCTCGAAAGAATTAGGAGACTTGAAAATAAAAATATAATTCAAAAATATAGCGCCATTATCAATCCACATGAGATTAAAAAAAATCTTTTAGCCTTTGTACTTGTAAAAGCCAGCGGACCAATAGTTGACAATAAAACTGCCAAGGAATTGGCAAAAGTTGAGGAAATACAAGAAGTTCATATGGTGGCAGGCGAAGATTGTTTTTTAGTAAAGATAAGAGCTGAAAATACTGAAGAATTGTCAAGATTACTTAGATCTAAAATTGCAAAAATTAAATCTATTAGCTCAACCAGTACAACAATTGTATTGGAAACAGTAAAAGAAAGTTCAGAAATAAGTTTTTAACTGGAAATGAAATCATTGAATAATGTAAGAAAAGTATAAGGAGAAAAATTTGATGTCAAATTCACTTGGGCTAATTGGTTACGATTATGTTGAGTTTTATGTTGGTTCAGCAAAGATGTGGGCATACTGGCATGCTAAAGCATTTGGAATGAATATCAAAGGATATTTAGGTCCTGAAACCGGTATTAGAAATCAGACTTCTTACTTACTTGAAAAAAACAATTTGAAAATATTAGTTACCTCATTTCTTAAGCCGGATAATTATGAAGTATCATCATTTATAGTCAATCACGGAGATGGAGTTAAAAGATGGGCTTTAAAAGTAAAGGATGTTAATACAGCATTTGAAAACTCATTAAAGAATGGGGGAATTCCATCGAGGCCGCCAATAAAAGTAGAAGATGAAAATGGATTCATTGAAGAGGCGGCAATTAAACTTTATGATGATGCCGAAATTGTTTTTATAAATAGAGAGAATTATAAAGGAATATTCAAACCTAACTTCGGAGAACCAAAACAAAAAATTACAATTAAAGCAGAAGATTCAGGTTTACAGGAAATAGATCATGTTGTAGGAAATGTAAGGACTAATGAAATGGAGCTGTGGGCA
>CAZRMA010000005.1:0-12794 GCA_964600655.1 uncultured Ignavibacteriaceae bacterium | reverse complement strand
GGGCAAACTATTTAAATAAAAGTCTGAATTTTGAAACCTTTATTGAATTTGGCCCTGGCGATATTTCAACTCAATATTCAGCATTGCTTTCAAAAGTAGTAAGATCAAAAGAAGGTGTGCCGGTTAAGAATCCAATAAACGAACCTTATGAAGGATTAAAAAAATCACAGATAGAAGAATTTATAGATGAATATTTAGGTTCAGGCATACAGCATGTAGCAATAACAACGAATGATATTATTTCAACAATAAAAGCTTTAAGAGAAAATGGAGTTGAATTTTTATCAGTACCTGACTCATACTATGATATACTAAAAAAAGACAGAAGTAAAGATGTTACCGAAGATATTGAACTGTTAAGAAAGTATGGCATACTTTGCGACACTGAAGGGAAAGGATATTTGCTTCAATTATTTACAAAACCCATTGGTGACAGGCCGACTTTCTTCTATGAAATTATTCAGAGAAGAAAAGGAGCCGAAGGATTTGGACAAGGAAACTTCCAGGCTTTATTCGAATCGATTGAAAGAGATCAGGATTTGAGAGGAAATTTAGAAAGGTAGTATTGATAAGTGATTAAGAATATTAAATATGAAATGAATTTACTAATTGTGAAAGGAAATTTGACATGCCTTTTTATGTTAGAGTAGGTAAAGTTCCTCCTAAACGACATACGACTTTCTACAAAGAAGATGGGAGTTTATATCGCGAAGAATTATTTGCTTCCAAAGGGTTTTCAGGAATTTATTCAAATAAATATCATCTTTACATGCCTCCGCAAGTTGAAACTATTGGAGAAATAAAAAATCAACAATCAATTAATTGGGAAGATGCACCTTTACAGTATTATCACTTTAAAACTGACGGTAAAAAAACAAATGGTGATTTTATTTCTTCAAGAAATATTTTTCTGCAAAATGAACATTGCAAAATTTCAACTGCTCATGTTTCTAAAGATTCTGAAATCTTTTATCGCAACAGTGATAGACATGAAATATTATTTGTGCATTACGGTACAGGTAAATTTTATTCAGAATTCGGTGTGCTCCCATTTGAAAAATGGGATTATATTGTAGTACCTAAAGGAACAACATATCAAATTAAATTTGATGATTACAATAATAATAAGCTATTCATAATTGAATCAGATACACCGTTTGAGATACCGCAGCATTTTAGAAATGAATATGGTCAGCTAATGGAAGATGCCCCATATTATGAAAGAGATTTTAAAGCTCCTCAATTTACAGAACCGATCGATAAACTTGGTGAGTTTAAATTAATAATAAAAGTCTCAAACAGGATTTTCGAATATATTCTGCCGCATCATCCTTTTGATGTAGTCGGCTGGGATGGATTTTTATACCCATATACATTTAATATTAAGGAGTATTCCCCCAAAGTTGGAAAGATTCATTTACCCCCGCCGGTTCATTTGATGTTTACCACGCAGCATTTTGTGGTATGCAACTTTGTGCCAAGGTTATTTGATTTTCATCCTGATTCCATCCCGGCACCTTACTATCATTCAAATGTTGACAGCGACGAAGTGCTTTACTATGTGTATGGTGACTTCATGTCAAGGAGTGGAGTAAGCGAAGGATCAATTACTCTTCATCCAATGGGAATACCTCACGGGCCTCAGCCAGGCAAAACTGAAGCTTCGATCGGCAAAAAAGAAACAGATGAGTATGCAATCATGGTAGATGCATTTACTCACCTTGAAGTAACAAAAAATGTAAAAGAAACCATGGTTGATGATTATCATCATTCATGGCTTGAGAAAAAATAAAAAACTTTTAGAGATTAATCATGATTAAAATTCCAGAACATATTAAAAAATTAAAACCATATAAAGCCGGTAAACCAATAGAAGATTTAGCAAGAGAGAAGAATCTAAATAAAATTGTAAAACTTGCTTCAAATGAAAACCCTCTGGGATCATCACCAAAAGCTATTGAGGCGATTAAAAATAATTTAAATAAACTTCATCGTTATACTGACCCATCAAACTTTAAACTGGTTCACGCAATTGCAGAGAAGTATAGAAAAAATCCTTCTCAAATTGTTTGCAGCAGCGGTTCAGATTCAATACTACAGTTTATCATTACAGCATTTACCAATGATCAAGATGAGCTTTTAACCTCAGAAGGAACCTTTATAGGCTGGTACGTTAATTCTCACAAGTATGGAAGAAAATTAAATTTAGTTCCACTTAAAAAATATCATTATGACCTTGATGAGATTGCAAATCAAATTAATAGCAATACAAAAATAATCTATCTTGCTAATCCAAATAATCCTACTGGCACAATGTTCACTAAAAGAGAGTTTGAAGAGTTTTTGTATAAAGTCCCTAAAAATATCTTAATTGTACTTGATGAGGCATATACAATTTATGCGGAAGATAACCCCGAATATCCAAATGGTCTTGAATATGATTTAGAAAATTTAATTGTGGTTAGAACTCTTTCTAAAGCTTACGGACTTGCAGGAATTAGAATTGGATTTGCAGTTGGACCTTCATACCTAATTAAGGAATTGTATAAAGTTAGGCTTCCATTCGAACCAAATTTATTAGCTCAAGAAGCTGGAATTGCAGCTTTAGATGATGAAGAATTCATAATAAAAACAAAAAAAATAAATAAATATTCTTTAGAAATAATGAAGAATAAATTTGATGAATTAGGTATTAATTATATAAAAACGTCCGCAAATTTTTATCTATTACTTTTTTCAACTGAAGAAGAAGCAATTGAGTTTAATAATGAATGTTTGAATTGCGGATTAATCCTCAGGCATGTAGACACATTTGGAATACCGAAAGGAATAAGAATAAATTCAGGAACTGAAAAAGAGACCGACTTCGCTTTAAATATTATAGAATATGTTTATATTAAATTATCTGAAAAATATAAACTTGCGTATTCGTAATTGAAGTTAAAGGGTTGAATTTTATTTTTTCAAAAATATTATTTTGATTTATATATTAAAAGTTTATAAGTAAACCCCTCAAATAATAAGTACCATTTACCTTCAATTTGTTAAAGCAAGTTTTAATCATTTAAAATTACTTTTTAATTACGGAGCTTAAATGAAATTAGTTTCTTATCTGGATCAATTTAAAGAAAGATTAGGGATTTATCATGAGTCTCTTGTTTATGACTTAAGGCAAAGCGCTTCACAGATAAATATTGAGCTTCCTTCTACAATGAAAAATTTTTTGCGTGGTGAAAATTTATTTATGCAAGAGGCAAAGAAAGTTAATGAGCAGATTAAAAAGGGTAAAATAAAATCAACTTTAGATCAAAAAGGAATAAAGCTAATTGCACCTGTTCCGAGACCAACATCATGCAGGGATGGTTATGCATTTAGACAGCATGTTTTGACTGCACGTCGAAACCGCGGTGTAGCAATGATTCCTGAATTTGATAAATTCCCGGTTTTTTATTTTACAAATCATAACGCAATTTTCGGGGAAGGTGAAATTATTGTTGAAGATGATCATCTGGAGCGTTTAGACTTTGAACTTGAAGCAGCAGTAGTAATTGGTAAAAAAGGGAAAAATATTCCATCCAATGAAGCAGACAATTACATTGCCGGTTATATGATTATGAATGATCTTTCAGCACGTAAATTACAAATGGAAGAAATGAAACTAAGTCTAGGCCCAGCGAAGGGAAAAGATTTTGCGACCGTAATCGGTCCTTGGCTTGTAACGCCTGATGAATTAGAAGAATTCAAATCAGTAACTCCAACCGGTAATAAATATAATTTGTCGATGTATGCATACCATAATGGTAAAAAAGTTTCAGAGGGAAATGTAAAAGATATGAACTGGACATTTGCAGAAATTATAGAGCGTGCATCTTATGGAGTTGAAATTTTACCAGGTGATGTTATTGGCTCCGGCACTGTTGGTACCGGTTGTTATCTAGAATTGAACGGAACTGCAGCAATTAAAGCAAAAGAAAAAGGTGAGAAATTTACACCAACCTGGCTGCAAGCTGGTGACACAATTGAATTGGAAATTAAAGGTTTAGGCAAGCTTTCTAATACAATTAAAAGAACACAAAATAATTATTCAATTCATTCTAAAGAGAAGAAATAATTATGCTTCACTTTATTCCAAAAGATTTACCGGTTCCGAAGGTTCATCAAATGTTAATTGGCGGCATAGCCCCGCGCCCGATTGCATTGGTTTCAACTTTATCAAAAGATGGAACTCCAAATCTATCTCCTTTTTCTTTTTTCAATGTTTTTGGAGCTAACCCACCTATAGTTGCTTTTTCGCCTTCACGGAGGGGGAGAGATACTTCGCTAAAAGATACATATTATAATATTCTCGATACAAAAGAATGTGTAATCCAAACTGTAACGTATCCGATGGTTGAACAAATCAGTCTGGCTTCAGCACAATATAATCAAGAAATAAACGAATTTATAAAAAGTGGACTAACACCAATAAAATCTGATTTGGTAAAACCTTTTCGAGTAAAAGAATCGCCGTTTCAAATGGAATGCAAATTATTAGAAATAAAAAGCTATGGTGATGGCGGTTCTTCAGCTAATATCGCCATTTGTGAAGTTATAAAGTTTCATATTTCAGAAGATATTATTAGAGATGGAATAATACAGCCTGATTTGCTTGATCCGGTTGCGAGAATGTCAGGCAATTTTTATACGCGTGCTAGCGGCGATGCAATTTTTGAAGTCGTTCAGCCGAAAACTAAAATAGGTATTGGCTATGACGAACTCCCCGAATTCATAAAAAAGTCAAACGTATATTCAGCAAATAATTTGGGTAAGTTCGCGAATATTGAATCAATTCCTTCTAAAGAGGAAGTTGAAAAATTAATTAATGAAATTAATGAACTACAATTAAATGATTTTGAATTTTCAGAAGAAGCTTTTTATAGGTACCAAAGACATCATGATTATACTAAAATGTTCAAAACTGCTTCAAGAATATTTCCAGATGATAAAAACAAAACAAGATTATTATTTGAACTAACCGCAAAATGTGCCCTGGAAGCAGACAACATTGATTTTGCATGGAAAGCTGCTCTTCACGTTGAAAAAGTATAAGTTTTAATTTCTATTTTACATTCTAATCAGATTTTATTCTAAACTTACTGCTAAACTTTTTATACAATTTAATAGAATAGTGAGTAAACTTTGACTAAGCCTCTCTGGAATCCTTCCGATGAGTTAATTGAAGACTCAAATATGTTTTCATTTATGAAATATGTAGAAAAATTAACAGGAAAAACTATACCTAATTATGAAGAACTCTATGACTGGTCAGTAAACAATATTGAAGAATTCTGGAAATCTATATGGATAATTGCAGGAGTAATTTATTCGAGGCAATATGATACAATTTTATCTGAAAGAAAAATGCCCGGAACAAAATGGTTTGAAGGAGCCAAATTAAATTTCGCTGAAAATTTATTGAGATTTAGAGATAATCACCTGGCTATTATGAGTTATAGAGAAGATCTCCCAAAAGTTGAATTAACTTATAACGAGCTCTATAAAAAAGTATCTTCATTAGTTATTAGCTTAAAAAAACTTGGAGTTAAAAAAGGAGATAGGGTTGCCGGATTTATTACAAATATCCCTGAAGCAATAATTGCCATGCTCGCTGCCACAAGCATGGGAGCAGTTTGGTCCTCATGTTCTCCCGATTTTGGTTTGCAGGGAGTGTTAGACCGTTTTTCCCAGATTGAACCTAAAGTTTTATTTGCGATTGAATCATATCAGTATAATGGAAAGGAAAATAATTGTATTGAAAAGATTAAACAAATAAGTAAAAATATCCCTTCTATTGAAAAAATAATTTTGGTACCAAAGTTCAATGATTTTAAATCAAATCATATTTCGGTTTCTAAGAAAAATGAAATAAAAAATGCGATTTCTTTTTTAGAAATACTTGATGATCCATCTGTTGAGATTAATTTTGAACAGCTACCATTTGATCATCCTATCTATATTATGTATTCATCAGGAACAACTGGAAAACCAAAATGCATAGTTCACAGTGCCGGCGGAACACTACTTCAACATTTTAAAGAATTATCTCTGCACACAAATCTAAAACGAAATGACATAATTACTTTTTATACTACATGCGGTTGGATGATGTGGAACTGGCTCGTAAGTTCTTTAAATATTGGGGCAACAATATTTCTGTATGATGGCAGCCCGGCTTATCCTAACATTGAAACTTTATGGAATTTGATTGAAAAAGAAAGCATAAATGTCTTCGGCACAAGTCCAAAGTTTTTAAGTATATCTCAAAAATCTAATTTAGTCCCCAAAGGAAAATTCGATTTATCACCTTTAAAGACAATTCTATCAACCGGCTCACCTTTGTCAACGGAAAATTTTGAGTGGGTATATTCTGATGTTAAAAAAGATGTACAACTTTCTTCAATCTCCGGCGGGACTGATATTATTTCATGTTTTATGTTAGGCAATCCTGTTCTTCCGGTTTACAGAGGAGAAATTCAATGCAGGGGGTTAGCGATGAAGGTTGAAGCTTTTGATGAGGAAGGCAAATCGGTAGTACAAAAAAAAGGTGAGTTAGTTTGCGCAGAACCTTTTCCTTCAATGCCGATTTATTTTTGGAACGATCCTGACAATAAAAAATATCAAAATGCCTATTTTGATAAATACACTGGCGTCTGGCATCATGGCGACTTTATAGAACTTACGGAACACAATGGGATAATTGTATATGGCAGATCCGATGCGACATTAAATCCTGGCGGAGTGAGGATAGGTACCGCAGAAATATATAGAATTGTTGAAAATATGGAAGAAGTTTTGGACAGTTTGGTTGTCGGACAAAAATGGAATAGTGATGTTCGAATTATACTATTCATAGTATTAAGACCACACTTAAAGATTAATGAAAAATTAAAAAATAAAATTCGTAATGAAATTAAGCGATTAGCTTCTCCAAGACATGTTCCGAAGAAAATAATACGAATCAAAGAAGTTCCAAGAACGATAAACGGTAAAAAAGTTGAGATTGCGGTTACACAAATTATTCATGAAGAGACTGTAAAAAACAAAGATGCGCTGGCCAATCCAGATGCATTAGATCAATTTTATAATATTGATGAGTTAAAAACATAATTAAACTTTTTAGATAATTTGTTGCTAACTACCAATTAAAAAGTTTTCATGATTATTTTAATAAAGAGAAAATGTTTTTTTCTTGATTTAATGTAACTATATTTATTACATCATTTCTGGACTAAGATGAATTTTATAACCGAAGATATTGATGATGTTAGAATAATAACCGTAAAAATTAAACGGGCAACTCTCAGTTTTGTGGATGAATTTAAATCCATTTTGCACAAAGATATAGATACTGGAAGGAAAAAAATTATTATTGATTTGAATGGGTGTGAATTTATTGACAGTGTATTTTTCGGAGCTATAGTTACTGGATTAAAAGATATAGTGAGAATTCAGGGTGAAATAAAAATTTGCAGTTCAAATTCTGATGCAAAAAAAATGCTGATTTATACCAGGGCAACAAGAGTTTTCAATCTGTATAATGATAGGGAAGAAGCAATAAAAAGTTTCCAATAGAGTAAATAGATAACCTATAAAATATTGGGATTAATATTTCCCGTATTTATCTGCGAATTGTTTTAGTAATTCTATGTTTTTTGAAGGAGTTGTCGGCGCAATTGAACAAGCAGTGCTTAAAATATATCCTCCTTCCTTTTTCCCAATTTCTATTCTACGTTTAACATCATTTTCTATTTCATCTTTCGACCCATTTAGCATTGTATTTACAGGATCAATATTTCCTTTTATAAAAGCTTTACCATTTAAAAACATCTTTGCTTCTTCAATGTCCACTGTTCCCAAAGGCGGAGGATCGAGTGTATCAATACCATTTGTGCCGGTTTTTAACATTAAATCAAGTCTATCTCCAATTTTTCCACAAGTATGTGTATAAATAGGCAAATCAAATTCAGACTTAATTACTTTAATTATTTTTAATTCATAAGGTAGCACAAATTCCTTATAATGTTCTCTTGAAATAAACCCAGCTCCAGCAAATGCTGATGAAATTAATAAAGCATCAATTCCTTCTTTTGCATAAATCTTTCCTAGTTCTATTGCCCCTTCAGTAAGACGATCTAATATTATATTAACTTTTTCAGGGTTAAACATTATTGCAGTTAGTGCATGCTCATAATTTAGCAATTCAAGGAATTGAGACCAAGGTGAAAATACCTCAGCATGTATTGAAATATCTTTGTCGGCTTTTTGTTTAACATATTTTATTGTATCTGATATATAATCCGGGAAGTGATTTTCTATTAGGTTTTCTGAATTACCAAACCCCCAATTGTATGGATAAGAAATTCCGGTTATATCCCAAGGATCCACATAGAATAGTTTTTCCGGTTCCAATTCATCAAAAGAAGGATAATATATTGAGCCATCAGGCTGGTAATAATGAGGATTATCATCTTGTGGAATTATTGTATAACAGTCATTATTCCAAATTATTTTTTTCTCATTATTATTTGATTCAATTATTTTAATATAATTTTTTAGATCGGGCTGTCTGCCGGCAAGGTTAATTAAAATTCCATCAAAAGAATATCTTTTTTGTAGTTGAACCAATGCTTGAGCAAATCCTTCAGATGTAAGCCACATATCAATTGGATCAACACCAGAGTTCAGAAAATAATAACCAATAGAAAGCTGACACATAATGGGCACTCTATCTGGTGTCTTCAATCCCATTGCAATTTTCATTCGTTCTTTAGATGTCATAATTTTTTAATTAATATTTAAGCAACATTTAATATAAATTATAATAAAAATAAAAGATAACTAAAGTAAATGTATTTAATAATTACTAAATATTCACAAGTTGATGGTTTAAAAAATTAATTTTTAGAAGCAGATGACTTAATTATTTCTCTAAATTTTAATGTCTTGCAATTTAATCCAAAATCTGGAATTCACTGGCATTATTAAAAAGCTAACTGAAGTGTTATATTTAAAGTTGATTTTTGAAAAATATTTGTAGATGAAATTAAAAATGAAATTTGTCTGCAAAATCTTTGTTAGCATTGGGCTTTATTAAAGAAGTCAACCTTCTTTTTAAAGGGAAATTATTTTAATTGAAAGTCTATTTAGGTGAGAATTTTTATATTAATTTTTGTGCTGAATTGTTCATTTAGCTTTGCTCAGGGTCTTTATTTAAAGGGAAGAATATCCGATAGTTCATCCCATCTGCCAATTAAAAATGCCGTAGTGTTTTTTTCATCCGACCATTATGTTTATACAAATGAAGAAGGTCATTATAATATTAATGGTTTAACCAAAGGTAAATTTAATATTCAAGTTACTCAAATAGGATACAAACCATTATCGGAAGTAATTTATTTACCTAAAGACAGTATTAAAAACTTTTCTTTGCAGCCATCACCAATTGAAATAGACGAAGTTATTGTCAGTACAAACAGGTTCGATAATTACCTTCGTAACTCAACTTATTCAGAATTATTAGTTAACTCAAAGCAAATCCAAAATCATGTGTTTCAATCTTTGCCGGAAGCATTAAAAAGTGAACCTGGAGTTTCATTAATAAGTGAAGGAGCCTGGGGAACCGAGGTTAGCATAAGAGGATTAAGCCGCGAAAATGTAGTTGCCTTAGTAGATGGAAATAGGATAGCAACATCAACAGATGTAGCTGCAAGGTTTTCTTTGATCGATTTAAATGACATTGAAAGAGTTGAAGTGATTAAAGGTGGTTCTTCTACAATTTATGGTTCCGGGGCGACAGGAGGAATAGTAAATATTATTACTAAATCTCCAGCCTTTAGCGATAACTTTTTGTTAAATGGGAATCTTTCTACAGGATTTAATTCTGTAAATAGTTCATCCAATTTGTCAGGTTCTATTTATGCAGGCGAATCTAAATGGGCTGCAAAGCTTACCGGCTCTTTTAGAAAAGCTGGCAATACACAAACACCTATTGGCGAATTAAAAAATAGTCAATATCAAGATTATGGCATTTCGGGAAAATTAAATGTTACGCCGTTTCAAAATCAAATTTTGAAATTAAACTATCAATTATACAAAGCAAATGATGTCGGAATTCCAGGGTCATCTGTCTTCCCAGGTAATGCCGAAGTCAAATACCCTGAGGAAAAAAGAGAGCTGATTTCAACCGGATATGAAATACAAAATATATCGCCGGTATTTTACAAACTGACTATAAAATATTCAAATCAATTTATAAAACGCGACGTTGAAAATATTCCGCATGTAGTTCAAAATATAGCTGCTACAAGCACTGCTCCTGCAAAGAGAGTGAGTGTTCTTAAAATTTTACCAAATGCAGATCATAGAAATAATAACTTTCAATTTTATGGCAATCTACTCCCAGCAGAAAATAATAACTTAGTCTTGGGAATTGATTATTGGGATAGAAAATATAATGGTAACCGTGAAAAATATCAGTTAATTGAAACACTAGATTCGCAAGGAAATACTACCAATTCAATAAATAAAATTATAGGAGAAAAACCGTTGCCTGATTCAAAATTTCAAAGTATTGGAATTTTTGCTCAGGATGAGGCTGGAATAATTAAAGATAAACTTTCACTTTCTCTTGGAGCCAGGGTTGATAAGATAAAAATAAATGGAGCAACAACTCTTAATCCGATTTATGAAGTTGTTAATGGAGTAAGAAATGATTCTCCATCCGGACAGAAAATAATATGGAATAAAGTCGAAGATAATAATTACTCATATAGTTCAAATATTGGATTGAAATATTCTTTAAATAAATTTATTGATTTTACAATGTGTCTAGTATATTCATTCCGTTCGCCTTCACTTGAAGAAAGGTTTCAATATATTGACCAAAGCAGCTATGTGCTCGTTGGAAATCCTAATCTTACTTCAGAAAAGGAAAAATCAATTGACTTAGGAATACGCTGTTATTTGTCTAATCTAAAAATAATTTCAAGTTTTTTTTACAATTATTTTAATGATCTTGTTACCGAAGTTCCTGGAACATTTGAAGGTAGAAATGCATTTATTAAAACTAACATCGGCAAATCAAGATTGTATGGCTTTGATTTCAATATGGATTATAATTTTTATAATGATTTTGTATTGTACACAACTGCTTCTTATGTTAAAGGAGATGACATAACTGCAAATAGCAATTTACCAGAAATTCCGCCTTTAAATGGAATAGTAGGATTTCAGCTAAACAATCTTAATCAATTTAATTTTGATTTATCGTCAACAATTTTTGCTGCTCAAAACAAAGTCGCCGAAGGTGAATTGAAAACACCCGGATATGCGGTTTTTAATTTGATGGTTAACACAGAAAATATTGAACTTTCATCTTTGAGATTAAGAATTTATGCCGGCATTGATAACATTTTAAATAAAAATTATAGAAATCATTTATCTACCTTCCGCGGAAATATTATAGAAGAACCGGGCAGAAATTTTTATATCAAATTAATTACAAACTGGTAAAAAATATTAGAACTATGTGCATGATTTGCAATTCTAAGAAACTAATGTAAAAACAATTGAATTATTTTTAAGAAGAAAAAATGAACTGGTTTTTATTGGCATTCATTTCAGCGATTTTTTCGGCTGCTGCGGCTGTTTCCGAAAAGAAAACTTTATTCTCTCTTAGGGCACTTGATTTTTCTTTTATAGTTTCAATTGTTACTCTCCTTTTTTCAATACCATTCTTCATTGTAATGGAATATCATAATATTATTTCAATCAGCATTTTAATACTCTTTCTAAAAACCATTCTAAGTGCTGTGGCGTTTCTTTATGTTATGATAGCTATAAAAAGTTTAGAAATAAGTGAAGCACTTCCTCTTTTGGCTTTAACACCGGCATTTGTAGCGATAACCGGGGTAATTTTTATCAATGATGCTTTAACAAGTTTAGAATGGCTTGGAATATTCTTAATGGTTGCAGGTACATATATTCTCGAAATTAAAAAGAGAAGTAAAAATATTTTGGAACCGTTTAAAGAAGTATTTAGTTCTACGAAATATTTAAACATACTCATTGCATTGATTCTTTTTACAATCACTTCACTATTGGATAGAGTGCTGCTTAAAAAATACAATCTACCTCCATATACATTTATGGCTTTCCAACAATTATTTTATGCGCTAATCTTTACAGTTGTTGTATTGACCAGATATAAAAATATTTCAAAGCCGGTAAAAGACTTAAATAAAAAATTATTTTTCCTTATAATATTAATTTCAGTATTTACTGTGATTTACCGCTATACTCAAATCGAAGCAACTAAATTAGCGCCGGTCGCACTGGTTCTTTCAGTAAAACGGATTTCTGTTTTGATGGCAATTATTTTTGGAGGCAAGCTATTTAAAGAAGCTAATTTATTTAGAAGAGTAGCGGCTGCGGTAATAATTCTAATAGGTGCTGCAATATTAATGAATCAATAAAATAATGATTATAATTATTTATAAATCCTTTCTGAAAATTGATAATCAAAATTACCTCAAAAGGAATTTTTAATAATCTTAGTTATTGAACACACTTTCATGAAATTGAAATGCTTTTATTTTCTTTATAATTCCTATCTAAATTTTAATGTTGGTAGGTCGATTAGGAGATTAATTAATATCCCTCCATGAATATTTTTCTTGAAGAGTAACGAATGCTTTAGCAAATCTTGCTGATGTTAACAAAATATCAACTGGATCAACAGCTTAGTTCAAAAAATA